>JBFGLX010000435.1:0-2521 GCA_041575955.1 Thermoanaerobaculia bacterium | reverse complement strand
GAGCACGGCGTGGCGCCCGAGGAGATCGTCTTCGCCGGCGGCAAGGTGCGGGTGGGCGGCGTCGAGCTGACCTTCGGCGAGCTGGTCAAGACCGCCTACATGGCGCGCATCAGCCTGTCGGCCACTGGCTTCTACCGCACCCCCAAGATCCACTACGACCGGGCGACCATGACCGGCCGGCCGTTCTACTACTTCGCCTACGGCGCGGCGGCCTCCGAGGTGGTGATCGATCTGCTGACCGGCGAGTCGCGCGTGCTGCGCGTCGACATCCTGCACGACGTCGGCAAGTCGCTCAACCCGGCGATCGACCTCGGCCAGGTCGAAGGCGGCTTCATCCAGGGGATGGGCTGGCTGACCACCGAGGAGCTCTGGTGGAACCCCGCCGGCGAGCTCCAGACCCACGCCCCGTCGACCTACAAGATCCCGGTGGCCGGCGACCTGCCCGAGGTGTTCAACGTGCGCCTGCTGCCCTCGGGGCGCAACAACGAGCC
Source organism: Thermoanaerobaculia bacterium (assembly GCA_041575955.1). Lineage (GTDB taxonomy): Bacteria > Acidobacteriota > Thermoanaerobaculia > Multivoradales > JAHEKO01 > JAHEKO01. The sequence continues at coordinate 2,030 of JBFGLX010000435.1, read as the reverse complement.
GACGATCCACCGGTCGAAGGCGGTCGGCGAGCCGCCCCTGATGCTGGCGATCTCGGTCTTCCACGCCATCAAGGACGCCGTCGCCAGCGTCGGCGAGCACCGGCTCAGCCCGCGGCTCGACGCGCCGGCCACGCCCGAGGAGGTCCTCGAGGCGGTCGAGGACCTGCGCCGGCGCATGCTCGACGACCAGGAGCGGGAGCGGGCCGGCCGCGGCGCCGGATAGCTCGGCCGGGCGCGAATGAGCACGCTCCACCGCGGACACGTCTTCCATCTCACCGGTCGTCCCACCGTCGAGCAGGCGGTGGAGGCGCTGGTCGAGATCCCCGACGGCGCGCTGCTGGTGGGCGAGGACGGCAAGATCGAATGGTGCGGCCCGTTCGCCGAGCGGCCGCAGAAGAGCGGCGCGCCGATCGAGGTCATCGACCACGCAGGGAGCTTCCTCCTGCCCGGCTTCATCGACACCCACATCCACTTCCCGCAGGTGAACTCGATCTCCGCCTACGGCGGCGGCCAGCTGCTCGACTGGCTCGAGCGGTGCATCTTCCCGGCCGAAGCCCGGTTCGCGGACGAGGAGTTCGCGCTCGGCGCGGCGCGCGAGTTCTGCCACCGGCTGATCTCGGCCGGCACCACGACCTCGCTGGTCTTCGGCTCGGCTTTCCCGGTGGCGCAGGACGCGCTCTTCCACGAGTACCGGCGACGCGGTCTCAGGGGCGTCATCGGCCGCGGCATCCAGACCGTCGGACCCGAGGCCGCCAAGCCTCTGATCACCAGCGAAGAGGACGCGATCCGGCTGACCCGCGAAGAGATCGAGCGCTGGCACCCGCCGGACCCGGAGGCGGCCCGGGAGGCACTCGTTTACGCCGCCGTCGTGCCGCGGTTCTCGCTCTCCGTGACGACGCGCACGCTCGCCGCCCTGGGCGAGCTCTACGACCACTACCGGGACCGCGGCGTCTACTTCACCTCCCACCTCAACGAGAACAACGCCCCGGGGGTCGGGGAGATCGCCACGGTGCTCCGGGAGTTCCAAGTCGACAGCTACCTCGACACCTACGACGGCCGGTTCCTCCCGGGCAGCCGGAAGGGCGGACCGAGCCTGCTCGGCCGGCGCAGCGTCATGGCCCATTGCGTCCACTGCACCGACGCCGAGCTGGCGCGCATGGCGGCCACCGGAACCTCGGTCTCGCACTGCCCGAACAGCCAGCTCTTTCTCGGCAGCGGCACGATGCCCTGGAACCGGACGATCGCCTCGGGCGTCAACGTCGCCGCCGGCACCGATTTCGCGGCCGGCGACAGCTGGTTCATGCCCTACGTGCTCAACATGGCCTTCAAGGTGCACATCAGCGAGCCGGCGCCCGCCGCCGTCTCCCTCCACCCCGCCCAGCTCCTGCACCTGGCCACGGTCGCCGGCGCCCGCGCCCTCGACCTGGAGGATCGGATCGGCAACTTCGACCCCGGCAAGGAGGCCGACATGGTGGTCATCGACCCCGCGCGCTGGGAGCCGCTCGCCAACAGCATCGAGTGGGGCATCGAGTCCGACGACGCGGTCCGGCAGGCGCACAGCCGCCTCTTCATGCTGCTCATGGCGTGCAGCGAGGTGGCGGTCGCCGAGACCTACGTCCGGGGGCGGCGGCTCAAGTGAGCGCCGCGACTCAGCTGCCGAGGCTAGCCTGACCTTCTCACCAACCTTCGCCCAGAAGGCCGCAACTACCTGAATCTGCTGCGTTTCGCTCCGGTCGGGCTCCTCGACGTATGTTCAATACGCCTGCGTCGCCCTCGGTCGCAAGCCTTGCATCTCCAGGCATTTGCGGCCTTCTGCATCGAACGCTGGTGAGAAGGTCAGGCTAGCCCGACGAGATGCCAACACGCCAGGCGTGGGGCACGCTCGAGCTGGATTGAGCCCTCTCAGCGCGCGACCAGGCCGTGGGCGGCGGCGTAGCGCGCCAGCTCGGCCAGAGAATCGAGCTCGAGCTCTTTCTTGAGACCGGTCTTGTGATACTCGACCGTCTTGACCGAGATGTCCAAGGCGGCCG
>JBFGLX010000434.1:0-2524 GCA_041575955.1 Thermoanaerobaculia bacterium | reverse complement strand
GGTGGTGCCCAAGGACACGCCCGAGGGCGAGACCGACCGCGGCGTCGCCCGGGCGCACCCCGAGGGGCTCGAGGCGCCGATCGAGCACCGCCCCGACGAGCCGGCCGGGATCTACCACCGACCCCACGGGCGCGATCGGGCGGAGGCCTGGCTCGCCAGCCTCGACGACCGGGACGCCTACCGCGTCCACTACTTCACCGACAGCGGCGGCTCGATGACCGCGCTGCCGATCATCGAGACCCTGGAGGGCGAGGTCGCGGCCTACATCCCGACCAACGTGATCTCGATCACCGACGGCCAGATCTACCTCGAGCCCGACCTGTTCTTCGCCGGCGTACGGCCGGCGGTCAACGTCGGCATCTCGGTGTCGCGGGTGGGCGGCAACGCCCAGATCAAGGCGATGAAGAAGGTCGCCGGCACGCTGCGGCTGGACCTCGCCGCCTTCCGCGAGCTGGAGGCCTTCGCCCAGCTCGGCACCGAGCTCGACGCCGCCACCCAGCGCCAGCTCGACCGCGGCGAGCGCATGGTCGAGCTGCTGAAGCAGCCGCAGTACCGGCCCTACCCGGTGACCGAGCAGGTGGTGAGCGTCTTCGCCGGAGCCCAGGGCTTCCTCGACGACCTGCACGCCTCGGCGGTGGCCGACTTCGAGAGCGCCCTGCTCAAGCACTTCCGGGACGAGTTTCCGGAGCTGCTCGAGGAGCTGGTGACGAGCGGCGGCCTCGCCGACGAGCTGGCCGAGAAGCTCAAGCGGGTGATCGGCGACTTCAAGTCGCACCACGTCAAGGGGAAGGCGACGGCCTAGCGCCGGGACGTAAGGGATGGCGAATCGCAGGGTCCTCGTCAAGCGGCGCAAGGCGGCGCGCAACATCCGCAAGATCACGCGGACGATGCAGCTCATCGCCACGGCGCGCTTCCAGGCCGCCCACAAGGCGGCGGTGGCGGGGCGCCCCTACTCCGACAAGCTGGCCGAGCTGGTCGCCGGCCTGGCGCGGGCGGCCAAAGACGTCGCCCACCCGCTGATGGCCGCCCGCGAGACGGAGAAGCGCGCGGCGGTGGTGGTCCTCACCAGCACCCGCGGGCTCTGTGGCGGCTACAACGCGAACATCCTGCGCACGGCGGTCGAGCACCTGAACGGATGCGCCGAGCGCGGGGTCGAGGCCGAGACCCGCATGGTCGGCAAGAAGGGCATCAGCTACTTCCGCTTCCTCAAGCGCGAGATGGCCGAGCGCATCACCACCATCTCCGACGTGCCGCGCTTCGACCAGGTCGAGCCGCTGGCCAACGACCTGATGGCGCGCTTCGTCGCCGGCGAGATCGACGCGGTGGACGTCGCCTACACGAAGTTCATCTCCGTCGGCAGGCAGCGGCCGATGGTCGAGCGCCTGCTGCCGCTCGCGCGCGAGCTGGCCGGCGGCCCGGGCGAGGGCGCGGGACAGGAGATCGAGTACGAGTTCTCGCCCGAGCCCGCGGTGCTGCTCGACGAGCTGCTGCCGGCGACCTTCCGGGTGCGGCTCTACCAGTGCTTCTCGGACGCCGCGGTGAGCGAGCAGATCGCGCGCATGGTGGCGATGAAGGCGGCGACCGACGCCGCCGGCGAGATGATCAAGCGGTTGACCCAGCAGTACAACCGGGCCCGGCAGACGCAGATCACGATGGAGCTGCTGGACATCGTGGGCGGCGCCAACGCGCTCGCCTGAGCGGGCCCGCCGGCGACCAACGTCAGAAACGAATATCCATAGGAACAGCGCGATGGAAAACGGCAACTACGGAGAGGTCACGCAGGTCATCGGCTCCATCCTGGACGTCGAGTTCCCCGAGGATCGCCTGCCGGCGATCTACAACGCCTTGAAGCTCGACGTCGAGCGGCGGGTGCTCGGGGAGAGCACCGAGGAGACCCTCTGGTGCGAAGTCGCCCAGCATCTGGGCGGCGGCCGGGTGCGGGCGGTGGCGCTCGACTCGACGGACGGCGTGCGCCGCGGCTCGAAGGTGCTCGACACCGGCGGCCCGATCGAGGTCCCGGTCGGCGAAGAGACCCTGGGACGGGTCTTCAACCTGGTCGGCGAGGCGATCGACGACCGCGGGCCGGTGACGAGCACCACCAAGCGCCCGATCCACCGCGAGCCCCCCGAGCTCAAGGACCTCTCGTCGAAGACCGAGCTCTTCGAGACCGGCATCAAGGTGATCGACCTGCTCTGCCCGCTGGTGCGCGGCGGCAAGGCCGGCCTCTTCGGCGGCGCCGGGGTCGGCAAGACCGTGATCATCCAGGAGCTGATCGCGCGCCTCGCCCGCTTCCACAGCGGCTACTCCTGCTTCGCCGGCGTCGGCGAGCGCACCCGCGAGGGCAACGACCTCTGGCTGGAGATGCAGGAGGCCAAGATCGGCGACACCGGAAAGAGCGTCATCGACCAGACGGTGATGGTCTTCGGCCAGATGAACGAGCCGCCGGGCGCCCGTCTCCGGGTGGCGCTTTCGGCCCTCACCATGGCCGAGTTCTTCCGCGACCAGACCGGCGCCGACACGCTGC
>JBFGLX010000433.1:0-2538 GCA_041575955.1 Thermoanaerobaculia bacterium | reverse complement strand
CGCTTGACACCGCACCGCCGCGGGTAGACAGTGGTAGGCGAGCATGCGCGAGCTGATCCGGCTGGCTGTGAAAGCGATCCGCGGGCAGCGGCTGCGCTCGTTCCTGTCGATGGTCGGCATCGCGATCGGCATCGCGTCGGTGATCCTGCTGACCTCGATCGGCGAGGGCACGCGTCGCTACATCGTCAACCAGTTCGCTCAATTCGGCACCAACATCATCGCCATCAATCCGGGCAAGGCGGAGACCGGCGGGCTGCCGGGGGCCTTCGGCGGCTCGACCCACAAGCTGACCCTCGACGACGCCCAGGCGCTGGCCCGCATCCCGGGCGTGGAGGACATGGTGCCGGTCGCGTTCGGCATGGCCCGGGTCGAGGCCGGCAACCGCGGCCGAAGCGTGTTCGTCTACGGCGTTACGCCGTCGGTGCCCGCCGTCTGGCAGTGGGACGTCCAGGTGGGCGGCTTCTGGCGCTCGTCCGACCCGTGGAGCGGACCGGCCGAGGCGGTCCTGGGTCCGACCCTGAAGCGGGAGCTGTTCGGCGACGAGTCGGCGCTCGGCAAGTTCGTGCGCATCGCCGGCGGCCGCTTCCGGGTCGTCGGCGTGATGGAGCCCAAGGGGCAGATGCTCGGTTTCGATCTGAACGACGCCGCCTGGATCCCGGTGTCGCGGGCGATGAAGCTGTTCAACCTCGACGAGCTGGGCGAGATCGATCTCCGTTACTCGAGCGCCCAGATGGAGGAGTCGGTGGTCGAGGCGGTCCGCGAGACCCTGATCGAGCGCCACCGCGGCGACGAGGACTTCACCCTCGTCACCCAGGCCGGCATGCTCGAGGTCTTCGGCAACATCATGGACATCATCACCACCGGCATCGGCGCCATCGCCGGCGTGTCCCTGCTGGTCGGCGCCATCGGCATCCTGACCATGATGTGGATCGCGGTCGGCGAGCGCACCAACGAGATCGGCCTGATCCGGTCGATCGGCGCCACCCGCCGCCAGGTGCTGATGGTCTTCCTGACCGAGGCGGCGGCGCTGGCGAGCCTGGGCGGGCTGCTCGGCGTCGGCCTCGGCCTCGGCATCTGCATGCTCTTGCGCACCGCCATCCCCGGGCTGCCGGTGAGCACGCCGCCCGAGTTCGTGGTGGCGGCGGTCGCCATCAGCCTGGCGACCGGGCTGCTCTCGGGGGTGCTGCCCGCCCGCCGTGCCGCCCGCCTCGACCCGGTCGAAGCGCTCCGGGCCGAGTGACGGCGGTTCTATTCCCTGTACTTGTCCACCGTGAAGCGCCAGGCGCGCAGGTCGTCGGCCCAGAAGCCGCGCGCCAGGCCGGCCTTGGCCTTGAGCTCGCCCAGGAACGCGGCCGGCGCGGGCAAGCTCGCCCAGACCTGGGGCAGGAAGGTGGCGCGGTGACCCTGGAGCTCGATCACCAGGCCGTCGACGCCCGGGCGGAGCTGGCCGAGCAGATGCTCCTCGTCGCGGTGCTCGAGCTCGACGAGCGGCGACAGCACCGAGACCTCCACCGAGATCCGGTCCAGCTCCTCGGGACGCACCGGCGCGAACCGGGTGTCCTCGAGCGCCGCGGCGCGGGCGTTGTGGCGCACGTCGTCGGCCACCGGGCGGCAGGGCTCGAGAGTCCCGATGCAGCCGCGCAGCTCCCCGTCGCGCAGCAGCGTGACGAACGACGCCCGGCGCTCCCCGAGCGGACCCTCGACCGCCGCGGCCTCGACCGGGCGGCCGTGCACCGCTTCGTCGAGGGCCGAGCGCGCGATCGCCAAGAGCGCCGCGCCGCGGTCGATCGTCACCGAGCGGCCCCGAACTCGAAAGCACCGTAGCCGACCACCCGGCTGTGATCGCCGGCGGTGTCGCCCGAGTTGCGCAGGTCGAGCAGCCGGCCGCTCAGTCCGCGGCGGCGCACCGCCAGCAGCAGGCCGTTGATCGGAATCGCTCCGCACGCGCGCTTGCCGGTGATCCGGCTGTCGAGCGCCAGGATCCGCTCGGCGGTATCGGCATCGACCTTCGCCGCTTCGCCGTAGCTCAGGAAGTGCGACAGGTCCGAGCTGATGACCACCAGGGTGCGCGGATCGGTCCAGACGCGATCGAGCACCTCGGCCACCGACTCGGCGCTGGCCGAGCCGACCACCAGCGGCAGCAGGGTGAAGTCCGCTCCCAGCACCTCCTGGAGGAACGGCAGCTCGACCTCGAGCGAGTGCTCCTGGGCGTGCGCCGGCGCGCTGACGCTCACCTGTGGCAGGTCCTCGATCCGCTCGCGCAGGCCGGCATCGATCGGAACGTCGCCGAGCGGCGTCGAGAACGCGTCGGCGTCGGGCAGCGCCAGGCCGTCGAACAGGAAGCGATGGGACGGGCCGAGCAGCGCCACCCGTTCGACCGGCGGGCCGGCCGCGAGCAGCTGGCGGAAGGAGCTGCCGGCGATGGGACCGGAGTAGACGTAGCCGGCGTGTGGCGCGATCAGCGCCCGCTCGCCGCCGGCGAGCTCTCCCGAGCCCTCGCCCTCGTCGAGGTACCTGCGCACCATCGATCTCAGCTCG
>JBFGLX010000432.1:0-2538 GCA_041575955.1 Thermoanaerobaculia bacterium | reverse complement strand
GATCCTGGCGATGAGCACGGTGATGGAGAACCGGCCGCCGTTCAAGCTGATGTTCGGCTACAAGCTGATGAAGGACCAGCACGGCGAGGAGATGCACAAGTCGAAGGGCAACGCGATCGAGTTCAACCAGGCGGCGTCCGAGGAGGGCGCCGACCCGATGCGCTGGCTCTACGCCTCGCACAACCCCGATCACGACCTCTGGTTCGGACTCGATCCCATCCACCAGGCGCGCCGCGAGTTCCTGGTGCTCTGGAACGTCTACCAGTTCTTCCTGACCTACGCCCGCATCGACGGCTTCGATCCGACCCGCACCGAGCTGCCGGTGGCCGAGCGCTCGGACCTCGACCGCTGGATCCTCGGCCGCCTGGCCAAGCTGGTCGAGAGCGCCCATCGCAACTACCAGGGCTTCAGCGTCCATCTGTTCATGCGCGACGTCCTGTCCTTCATCGACGCGCTGTCGCGCTGGTATCTCCGGCGGAGTCGAAGGCGGATCTGGAAGAACGACGACGAGCTGGACAAGAGCGCCGCCTACCAGACCCTCTGGGAGAGCCTCTCAACCCTGGTGAGGCTGCTGGCGCCGATCGTCCCGTTCGTCACCGAGGCGATGTACCAGGAACTGGTGCGCCACTACGACCAGAACGCCCCGTTGAGCGTGCACCTGACCGACTTCCCGCGGGCCGACGGGTTCAGCGCGGACGAGGCGCTGCTCGAGGAGATGGACGCCGTTCAGGCGATCGTCGAGCAGGGGCACGCGGCTCGCAACAAGGCGGGCGTCAAGGTGCGCCAGCCGCTGGCCGAGATGCGGGTGGTGCTGGCCGACGCCTCGATGGCCGACCGGCTCGAGCCGCTGGTGCCGATGATGCTCGACGAGCTCAACGTCAAGAGCATCGACTTCATCGACTCGGGCGCCGGCCTCTACGACTACTCGGTGCGCCTCGACGGCAGGATCTCGAAGCGCAAGTACAAGCAGCACTTCAACGCCGTCCAGGCGGCCGTGGCGGCGATTCCGGAAGCCGAGCTCGAGGCCCGCCTGCGCACCGGCGAGCTGGGGGTCGAGCTCGACGGCGCCAGCTTCCAGGTCGAGGCCGAAGAGGTGATCGCCCAGCGTACCGCGGTCGAAGGCTACGAGATCGCCGAGGGCGACGGCTGCTTCGTGGCGCTCGCGACCGAGCTCGACGACGAGCTGCGCCGGGAGGGCTTCGTCCGCGACCTGGTGCGCAAGATCCAGGACCTGCGCAAGCAGATCGATCTCAACGTGGCCGACCGGATCGAGATCACCTACGCCGCCGACGACTCGGTCGCCGCGGCGATCGACGCCTGGCGCGGCTACATCGGCCAGGAGGTCCTGGCGCTCGGAATCGAGCGCGCCGGCTCGCCGCCGGCCAACGCCCACGCGATCGAGATCGGCGGCCAGCGGCTCGAGCTCGCCATCGAGAAGAAGGGGAAGACCGCCGGCGGCTAGCCAGCCGGTAGAATGGAGCCGCGATGCTTGACATGAGCGACTGGATCTGGCTGGCGGTCGTCGTCGTCTGGGCGGTGGCCCGCGTGGTGCCGCGCATCGTGCGCGGGCTGGCGCGGAAAGGCACCGGCTCCCCTGCCACGCCCGCTTCGACGCCGGCGCGGGAGAGCTCTCCGAGCGGCGCGATCGAGCGGGCGGGCGACATCGGGCCGGGCCCGATCGAGCCCCGCTGAGCCGGCGGCTCAGAGCGGCGGGGGCTTCGCTCCGCCGCTGCCGGCGGCCGAGCCCGCCCCGCCGCCGACGAGCTCGACCGAGATCTCCGCGGGCAGGAAGAGCCCTTCGACCCAGACGATGCGCTGTCGCTCGAGGCTCGCCCGCACCGCGTCGAGCGCGCGCTCCATGTCCGCCACCGTGCGCACGGCCGCCACCGGCCCCCACTCCGCGGGCGCCCGGGCGGCCTTGCCCAGGTACCAGACGTGCAGGGGGACGTCCAGCGCTTGGAGGTACTCGTGGACGTGCGCGGCGTCGAGCCAGCTCTCCTGGTCGCGCGAGCCCGGATCGAGCACCAGCACCACGGCGCGGCGGCGATTCTCCGAGGCGGCCTGGCTGCCGGCGATCGCGAGCGCGTCCGCGAGCCGCGACTTGAGCTTGTGCGCGGCCTCGGGCTCGCGGGTGGTCAGATGCCAGTAGAGCCCGAACCCGTCGGAGCGATCGGCGGCGGGGGTGACCGCGAACAGCCGATACCCGAGACGGGGCCCGACGCGCTCCAGGGCCCGCGGATAGAGCACCCGGATGCGCTCGTCCGGCGCCAGCGGCACCGCCTCGACCACCCGCGCCACCAGAGCCGCGCGCGCCCCCGGCAGGCGGCCCGGCCCGGAGCCGGTGGTCATCAGGCGGGTGATGCCTTCGCGAGCCCAGTGGTCGCGGACGAAGACGATCTCGGCGTCGCCGCGCTCGACGGCCATCACCCGGGGCCGCTCACCGGTCGCCACCCGAATGGCCTTGGTCGACTCCGCGGCCGGCGTCTCGGCAGGGCCAGCGACCGTTATCAGCTTCGCCGTCAGCTGGGTGCTGGCCTC
>JBFGLX010000431.1:0-2551 GCA_041575955.1 Thermoanaerobaculia bacterium | reverse complement strand
TGGACGGCGTCGAGGTGATCGAGAAGGACGCGATCGCCCGCGGCCGGGTGCTGCTGGCCCAGAGCAAGAAGAGCTTCGGGCGCAAGGGCAAGCTCGACTTCTCCATCGACACCGTCGAAGCGCTCGACGGCCAGAACATCCGGCTGCGCTACAGCCGCGAGATGCGCGGCGAGGGCCGCGCCGGCACCGCCGGGGTGGTCACCTGGCTCGCCGGGCCGTTCGGGTTCTTCGTCAAGGGCAAGGACGTGGAGATCCCGGCCGGCACCGAGTACACGCTCTACATCGACGGCGACCGGACCATCAAGAGGTAGGCGCCGACGCCTTCGCCATCACGTCCTTGCGGATCAGGGCGTAGCCGGCGAAGTTGAAGTTGTGGGCGGCGACGTCGTCGAAGACCGCCTGGGCCTCCTCGGCGCGGCCGGCGCCCTCGAGCGCGAGCCCGTGGTTGTAGCGGGCGTAGATGTTCGCCGGGTCGGTCTGCTCGTAGTGGCCGACGGCGGCGGCGTAGTCCCCCTGGAGCAGCGCCGCGTAGCCCTGGATCTCGTGCGCCGGCTCGTTCTTGCGCGGGTCGACGTTGGGCTCGACGAGCTTCATGAACTCCTCGGCCCTGGCCGCGGCCCCGGCGTAGTCGCCGGTGCGCGCGGCGAGCATCCCCTCCTGGTAGGCGAGCTGCGCCTTCTGGCTGCGGGCGAACTCCTCCTTGCCGACCTCGAGAGCGCGCTCGTCCATGAGCGCCCGGCAGCGGTCGATCGCGCCACGCGCCTCGTCGGCCATGCCGTGGTGGGTGGCGATGGTGGCGAGGTTGTTGAGGGCGACGATCTTGGCCGACTTGGGCTTGTCCACGTTCATCCCGTCGACCGCGGCGATGAGCTCTTCGAGCTCGGCGACGGCGGCCGGCGAGTCCCCGGCGTGGACCGACACCAGCGCCTTCCAGATGGCGTACTGGGCGGCGATCGTGGGCTCGGAGAGGTCCATCGCCTTCTGGTAGTCGGCCCGCGCCTCGTCGTAGTTGCCGAGGAAAGAGTTGACGTGGCCGCGCTGCTGGTAGGGGGAGCCGTCGTCGGGCGCCAGCTCGATGGCGCGGCTGTAGTCGGCGTGCGCCGCCTCGAGCTTGCCCTGGGCGCGGTGGACGTCGCCCAGCAGGTCGTGCGAGTACTGCTCGTCGGCGGCCAGCTCGACGATCTTCCGCGCCGCCTCCTCGGCCTGGGCGAAGTCGCGCGGCTCGTTGAAGAGGTAGGAGTTGACGAGCACCCCGTAGGCCGGGACGAAGTCGGGGTAGGTCTCGATCACTTTGCGGGCGGTGGCGCGCTCGTCCTCGTAGCGGCCGAGCGAGGCCTGGCTCGAGGCGACCTGCAGCCAGGCGCGCGGACTCTCGGGGGCGAGGGCGGCGAGCTTCTCGGCCTCGGCGAGCTGCCCCTCGAAGTCGTTGGCGAAGCTCTTCTCGACGCTGGCGATGAAGGCCAGTTCGGCCTCGGTGGCGCCGGCCGCGTTCGCGCGCGCCGCCGCGAGATGGTTCGAGAACTCCTCGATCGAGTTGGCGCTGAGGGCGGCGTACAGATGGCCGAGCGCCCACGCGGGGTCGGCGGCGGAGGCGGCGCGCATGTGCTCGGTGGCCTCGGTGAAGCGGCCCATGTCGCGGGCGTCGAGGCCGGCGTAGAAGCTCTTCCTGGCCTCGTCCGATTCGGTCGTCATCGGCAGCTTGAACGTGGCCGCGACCTTCTGCTCGGCCTCGGCCTCGGGCTCGGGCTTCGCGCAGCCGGCGAGCGGGCCGAGGGCGACGACGGCGGCGACGAGGAGAAGCAGTGCGAGGGAGAGCGACGACGGCTGGGGTCGCGGCATGGGGTGCTCCTTTCGAGAGGAAGCGCGGTGGCGAGCCATGCGGCTCCGTAAGGTGTTTCGTGATCTTAGGGCGCGCCCCCGCCGAGCGCAAGGGGCGCGGGTCAGGCCGTCGGGTGATGCGCCGGGCGGCCGCCGTTGCCGCGGGCCGGCGGCGCGGTCTCATCCCGGTAGAAGGTCTCCAGGCTCGAGCCCATCGGGGCGCGGCCGGCCGCGACCGCCGCGACCCGCTCCCGGAACCGGGGCAGGACGAACAGCGCCAGCGGCTGCTCGACGGACTCGAACCGTTGGAAGGCCTCGCGGAGCTGGCGGTCCCAGGAGCGGAAGCGGCGCAGCGGCTCGTCCGGGTGGACCCAGCGGCGGCGCGAGCCGGGCTCGAGGAGCGCCTCGAAGGGGCGGGCGAGGTTGAGCGCCGCGTAGTGGTCGGTGAGCTCCTCGCCGGGCTCGATGTCGCGCACCGCCAGCTCGAGCTCGTAGGGGGTCGGCAGGCAGTTCGGCCGGAAGCTGTGGTTGACGTAGCGGCCGTGGTCCCAGCAGAGGACGTGGTTGCCCTCGGCGTTGCGGTAGGTGTACCTGTCCAGGATCTCGCGGTAGGCGGGCGCCATCGCGGCGACCTCGGCGGGGGTGAAGACGCGGTCGAGCGCGTCCAGGCACCAGGTGATGGTGCCCTTGGGGATCCGCCGGGTGGCGACGACGCCGTAGCCGATCTCCGGGC
>JBFGLX010000430.1:0-2573 GCA_041575955.1 Thermoanaerobaculia bacterium | reverse complement strand
CTTGCTCAAGCCGTACGCCTTCATCACCGAGTCGGGCACGTCCTCCTTGGCGAGCTGCGCCAGCGCTCGCGTCGCCGCGAGCTTCATCTCCTCGTTGATCGAGGTCGCCCGGACGTCCAGCGCGCCCCGGAAGATGAACGGAAAGCCGAGGACGTTGTTGACCTGATTCGGGTAGTCGGAGCGGCCGGTGGCCATGATGACGTCGGGGCGGGCGCCGGTCGCGTCTTCGTAAGAGATCTCGGGGTCCGGATTGGCCATCGCGAAGACGATCGGCCGCGTGGCCATCGAGCGCACCATCTCCCGGGTGACGCAGCCGCCGACCGACAGGCCGACGAAGACGTCGGCCCCGGCCAGCGCCTCGGTCAGGGTGCGCGCGGAGGTGTCGGCCGCCAGCCGCTTCTTGTAAGGGTTCATGCCCGTCTCGCGCCCGCGGTAGACGACCCCGCGGCTGTCGCACAGGAGCAGGTTGTCGCTCTTGACGCCGAGCCGCAGGTAGTAGTTGGCGCAGGCGATGCCGGCGGCGCCGGCGCCGTTGAAGACGACCTTGACCTCGCCGATCTCCTTGCCGGCGATCTCCAGGGCATTGAGCAGCGCGGCGCCCGAGATGATGGCGGTGCCGTGCTGATCGTCGTGGAAGACGGGGATCGAGAGCTCGCGCTCGAGCGTCTCCTCGATCAGGAAGCACTCGGGCGCCTTGATGTCCTCGAGGTTGATGCCGCCGAAGGTCGGCTCGAGGAGCCTCACCGTGCGGATGATCTCCGCCGGATCCTGCGAGTCGATCTCGAGATCGAAGACGTCGATGTCGGCGAACCGCTTGAACAGGACGCCCTTACCCTCCATGACCGGCTTGCCGGCCAGGGCGCCGATCTCCCCGAGTCCGAGCACGGCGGAGCCGTTGGAGACTACGGCGACGAGGTTGCCCTTGCCGGTGTAGAGATAGGCGTCTTCCGGCCGCCGGCGAATCTCGAGGCACGGCACCGCGACCCCCGGCGTGTAGGCCAGCGACAGATCGCGCTGGGTCGCGCACGGCTTGCTCGGCACCACCTCCAGCTTTCCCCGTCGCCCCCGTGCGTGGTAGTCGAGCGCGTCCTGGTCGCGGATCATCTCGGATCACTCCTCGGAGTCGGACTGGGCGTCGTCTGCCTTTACCTGAACGGTCTCCAGGTAGAGCACCAGCTCGTCGAGCTTCCGCTGCGCCCTCTGCTCGCCGGTCTCGCTGCCGCTCGGCGTCTCCTCGGAGAGCGAGCTCTGGAAGACGTCACCCCAGATCGGCATGTCCTGGCCGCCGTGGCCGCGAACCGGCCGGCGCCCGTCGATGACCTGCTTGATCAGCGAGGTCGGAAACTCGCCGCCGTTCTCCTGGCTGAGCCGGGTGAGATCGCTCGGTCGCACGGTCAGGTACTGGGCCAGGTTGCCCTTGCCCGTGGCGTTCGGCCCGTGACAGCTCGCGCAGTAGACGCGATAGGTGACGCGTCCTTTCGCCGCCATGAAGCCGCGGTGGCCCTCGGACTCCTCCTGATCGCCGGCCGCCAGGGCGGGGCCGAGCCCGATGAGCAGGAGCGCCGCGATCGCCAAGGCGACCCCGGCGGATGTCCAGCCTCTGGTCTTGTGCATGGTGCCTCCCTGCCATCTGGACCCTCTCGCTTCGGCAGCCTGAGCGCCCCGGGCGTAGGGTCCGCGGTCTTTCCGCGAGTTCAGAATGCCAGTCTCGGGCCGCCCCGGCCACGACCGGAGAGGTAGTCGACTCCGCTCCGTGGGGTGGGAGCAGGGCCCTCCGGGCGGGCGGGCGCCAGGCCCGCGCGTCCGGTCGTCGCCCCGAGCCCGCGGTTGGCGCAGGATGACGGGGGTAGCCACGAATGATCCGCACGATTCTCTGCCCAGTCGACCTGACCGATCTCAGCCGGTGCGCCACTCGCCTCGCCGGCGAGCTGGGGGTCTGCTTGGGTGCCAGGGTGGTCCTGCACCACAACGTCGACGCGGCGCCGCCCAGCCCGCTGGCGGTCGCCTGGATGTGGTCCGAGGATCACGAGCACGAGGCCGAGGCCAAGGTCGCCGACGCCGCACGGCGTCTCGAGGCCCTATTTGCCGAGCTGCCGGGCGTCGAGGTCGAGGGCAAGCTGACCCGCGGTCCCCTGGACGCCGCGGTGCTCGAGGTCGCACGCCAGACGGCCGCCGACCTGCTGGTGATCGGCACCCACGGCCAAACGACTCCGGCCCACGACTCGCTGACCGAGCAGATCGTGCTCCAGACGCCCTGTCCGATCCTCACCCTGGGCGACGCCTGCCGCCTGCAGGCGTCGGCCGTCGGCTCGTGGTTCGTTCCCGGCCGCGTGGTGCCGATCGTCGTGCCCACCGACTTCGGCAAGCTGTCGCTGCGGGCGGTCTCCTACGCGACGGCCCTGGCGGAGGAGCTGCCGCTCGAGCTGCATCTGGTTCACGCCCTGGGCGATCGCTCGGGGCGGGCGGGCGAGCGCGAGGCCAGGGCGCGCCTGCGCGGCCTGGTTCCGGAGTCGCTCTCCGAGCGTGCCTCCTACGCGGTGGTCGTGGGCAAGCCGGCGGACGCGATCCTCTCG
>JBFGLX010000429.1:0-2611 GCA_041575955.1 Thermoanaerobaculia bacterium | reverse complement strand
CCGAGTCGGACGCCGAATGCGCCCAGCACTTGGGCGAGTTGGGCGCCACCCAGCAGATCGTGCCCTCCTCCTTGAGGCAGTAGTCGATCGAGCGCCGCCACTCCTCGGTCTGGTTGTAGTAGGTGCAGCGGGTGTCGACGCAGACGTTGCCGCCGAGGGTGCCCATGTTGCGGAGCGGCGGCGAGGAGATCGACTCGACCGCGCGGGCGAGCGCCGGGTAGCGCTCGCGCACCAGCGGATGGCTCTCGATCGCGTCGAGCGTGGTCGTGCCGCCGATGCGGAGCTCGCCGGAGCCGTTGCCGTTGCCGATGCCGGCGAGACCGGGGATGCGCATCAGCGAGATCACCGTCTCGGCCTTCTGATGGCGCCGTTTCATGTTCGGCCACAGGTCGGTGCCGCCGGCCACCAGGCGGGTCGACGGGCCGCCGTCGGCCACCATTCGGGCCGCCTCGTCGAGCGTCGCCGGCATGCGGAATTCGAACGGCGGCAGCCTCAGCACGGCCGAGGCCTCCCGGGCAGGCCTGGGTGGGGGCAAGCCCCGCCCCTACGAGCCGCCCGTACCAAGGAGTGCGGCATCGTCATTTCGTGGTCAGGTCCTTCTTGCCTTCGAGCGCCTCTTCGCGCTCGGCCATGGTGCCGCTGGTGGCGCGCTTGCTCCGGTGCAGCCGCCGCTCGAACTCCTTGGTGGCGTGGCCGTCGCCTCCCTGGGCGGGGGTCGGCACCCGGATGGTCTCGCCGAAATCGACCGCGGGGAACGACGCCGGGCCGTAGCGGGGCTCGGCTCCCTGGCGCTTCGCCGCGAGCGCCTTCACGATCATGTGCGGCTGGATCGGCACCTGGTCGATCCGCACGCCCACGGCGTCGAAGACCGCGTTGGCGAGCGCCGGCGGCACCGGCAGGAGCGGCCCCTGGCCGACCTCCTTGGCGCCGAACGGGCCGCGGGCGTCGGGATCCTCGATGATGTAGCTGGTCACCGGCGGCATCTCCAGGAAGGTCGGGCTCTTGTACTCGAGCATCGACGGCGCCTTGTGGACCAGGGCGCCGGAGAGCCGCTTGGGCAGCCGGCGGAAGACCTGCTCCTCCATCATCGCCTCGCCCAGGCCCATGTAGACCGAGCCCTCGATCTGGCCCAGCACCAGCACCGGGTTGATCGAGCGGCCGATGTCGTGGGCGATCCAGACGTGGATCGGCCGGTAGAGGCCGGTCGCGGGATCGACCTCGACCTCCAGGACGCAGGCCGAGTAGGAGTAGGTGGGGGACGGCCCGACGCCGGCCCCTTTGTAGCGCCCCGGCGAGCGCGGCGGGGTGTAGGAGCCGACGGTGCCGAGGGTGCCGAAGCGCGCCTCGGCCGCGACGCAGGCGTCGGCGAAGTCGAGGCCGCGGCCGGGGTCCTCGGCGTCGAAGACCCGGCGCTCGGCGAACACCAGGCGGTCGGCGGGAACCTCGAGCTGCGCCGAGACCGCGCTCGCCAGCAGGTCGCGCGCCCGCTCCGCGGCCTCGACCGCGGCGTTGCCCATCATCAGGGTGACGCGCGAGGAGTAGCTGCCGAGATCCACCGGCGTCAGGTCGGTGTCGCCGACGCACAGCCGGATGTCGTGGAGCTCGACTCCGAGGATCTCGGCGACGATCGCCGCCAGCACCGAGTCGGAGCCCTGACCGATCTCGGTCTCGCCGCAGAACACCGCCACCCGTCCGGAGCGGTCGAGCTGCAGCTGCACCCCGGATTGGGGCATGTGGTTCCAGTAGATCGGCAGGCCGGCGCCGCACAGGTAGGCGCCGCAGGCGAGCCCCAGCCCGCGACCCTCGCCGAGCCGGCCGTAGCGCTCGCGCCAGCCGCTGCCCTCGACCACCGCCTCGATGCAGCGGCCGAGCCCGATCGACCCGACCGTGAGCCAGTTGGCGGTGACGGTCTCGGGATCCTCGAGGTTGCGCAGCCGCAGCTCGGCGGGGTCGATGCCCAGCCGGTGCGCCGCCTTGTCGAGGTGGACCTCCCAGGCGAAGCGCGGCTGCGGCGTGCCGTGTCCGCGCTTCGGCCCGCACGGCGGCTTGTTGGTGTAGGTCCGGACGCCTTCGAACTTGTAGTGGGGCAGCTTGTAGGTCACCGTCTGGAGCGCGCCGGTGTAGTAGGTCGAGGCGACGCCGTAGCTGCCGTAGGCGCCGCCGTCGAGGGCGCTCTTGAAGTGCTGGCCGGTGATGGTGCCGTCCTTCTTGAAGCCGGTCTTGATCCACATCTGCACCGGATGCCGTCCGCGATGGCAGTAGAACACCTCCTCGCGGCTGAGCACGATCTTCACCGGGCGGCCGAGCTGGAGCGCCATCTTGGCGGCGACGATCTCGTGGTTGAACGGATCGCTCTTGCCGCCGAAGCCGCCGCCGTTCGGGCAGGCGATCACCCGGATCCGGGAGGCCGGGAGGTCGAGCACCTTCGACAGCGCGCGGTGCACGTAGTGGGGCGTCTGGGTGGAGGAGTAGACGGTCACCCGGTCGACGTCCTCGGGGATCGCCACCGCGGCGTGCTGCTCCATCGCCAGGTGGGTGTTGCCCTCGTAGTAGCAGAGATCTTCGAGCACCAGGTCGGCCTCGGTGAACGCGCCCTCGACGTCGCCGAACT
>JBFGLX010000428.1:0-2611 GCA_041575955.1 Thermoanaerobaculia bacterium | reverse complement strand
GCTGCCGTTCTTCGCCGCCGCCGCCCTGGCCCTGATCAACTGGCTGTACGGCTTCTTCGTCTTGCCGGAGTCGCTGGCGCCCGAGGATCGCGACGCCTTCAGCTGGAAGAGGGCGAATCCGCTCGGCAGCCTGGCGGTGCTCCGCGGCTACCCCCTGGTCGCCGGCCTCGCCACCGCCTTCGTCTTCCTGACCATGGCTCAGCGCGGCCTGGAGAACGTCTGGGTGCTCTACACCGGCTACCGGTTCGGCTGGGACGAGCGCACCAACGGTCTGACCCTGGCGCTGGTCGGCTTGATGGCGGTCATCGTCCACGGCGCCCTGGTCAAGCCCATCATCGGCAGGATCGGCGAGCGCCGGGCGGTGATCGGCGGCATCGGCGTCTCCATCGTCACCTTCCTTCTCTACGGCCTGGCCGACCAGGGCTGGATGATGCTGGCGATCATCGTCTTCGGCGCCATCGGCGGCGTGGGCGGGCCGGCGTTGCAGGGGCTGGTCGCCGGCTCGGTCAAGGCGTCCGACCAGGGCAAGGTGCAGGGCGGCCTGACGTCGCTCATGAGCCTGACCGCGATCGTGTCGCCGCTCATCTTCACCGCCGGCCTGTTCGGCTACTTCACCTCCGAGGAGGCGGTCGTTCACCTGCCGGGCGCGCCCTTCTTCCTGGGCTCGCTCCTGCTTGTCGCCGCGCTGATCGTCGTGATCCGGCTGTTCCGCCGGATCCCCCACGCCCCGGCCGAGGGGTCAGGCTAGAATCGGGAAACACGGCAACGCGCGCGCCGGCGACCCCGCCGGGCGCACCGAAGCACGAGGAGTTCGAGATGGCACTGAGGATCGGAGACGAGGTACCCGACTTCACCGCCCAGACCACCCACGGCGAGATCCGGTTTCACGACTGGATCGGCGACGGCTGGGCGGTGCTCTTTTCGCATCCCAAGGACTTCACGCCGGTCTGCACCACCGAGCTCGGCTACATGGCCGGTCTCGAGGCCGAGTTCGCGCGCCGCAACACCAAGATCATCGGCCTGAGCGTCGACTCGGTCGCCGACCATGACGCCTGGAAGAAGGACATCGAGACCACCCAGGGACACGCGGTGGGCTATCCGATGATCGGCGATCCCGACCTCCGGATCGCCAAGCTCTTCGACATGCTGCCGGCCGAGGAGAGCGGCGAGGCGGACGGCCGCACGGCGGCCGACAACGCCACCGTGCGCTCGGTGTTCGTGATCGGGCCGGACAGGCGGGTGAAGCTGATGCTCACCTACCCGATGAGCACCGGCCGGAACTTCGACGAGGTGCTTCGCGTGATCGACTCGATGCAGCTGACCGCCAAGCACCAGGTCGCCACGCCGGTCAACTGGCAGCCCGGCGAGGACGTGATCATTCTGCCGGCGGTGTCCGACGAGGAGGCCCGCAAGAGGTATCCCGGGGGCTGGGAGACGCCGATCGGCTACATCCGCGTGGTCCCGCAACCCGAGTAGCCGGCCGTCACGGAACCGGCCCGAGGAGACTCTTCATGGCATCCAGACGCTTCCTCATCACCGGCGGCAGCCAGGGAATCGGCGCCGCGCTGGTCGAGGCGGCCCGCGCCGCCGGCGACCAGGTCGTATTCACCGGCCGCAACCGCGAGCTGCTCGAGCAGGTCGAGAGTCGCACCGGGGCGCACGGCGTCGCGGCCGACGTGGCGGTCGCCGACGACAACGCCCGGACGGTCGCGGAGTGCCTCGCTCGCATGGGCGGCGTCGACGTGCTGGTCAACAACGCCGGCTGGGGCTACGGCGCGCCGATCGGCGAGCTCGACGTCGATCGGATGCGCCGGCTCTTCGACACCAACGTCTTCGGGCTGGTCGATCTGACCAACCGCGTCGTGCCCCGGATGAAGGAGCAGGGCGGCGGCGACATCGTCAACATCGCCTCGACCTCCGGCATCAAGGGACACGCCAACGGCACCGCCTATTCGGCCAGCAAGTGGGCGGTGCGCGGCATCAGCCAGTGCTGGCAGGCCGAGCTGCGCCCGCACGACATTCGCGTCATCTCGATCTGTCCGTCGGAGGTCCAGACCAACTGGGGCGGGCGCGGCGGGCGTGACAATCCGAACAAGCTGTTCGCGCCCGACATCGCCGACGCCGTGATGGCCGCGCTGGCGGCGAACCGGCGCGCCCTGTGGCCCGAGCTGGCGGTCTTCGCCTGCAACCCCTGGAAGGATGTCGAGTCCTAGCCCGACCTTCTCACCAACCTCCGTCCACAACGCCGCAACTACCTGAATCTGCCGCGTTTCGCTAGCTACTCCCCCACCGCCCAGGGCACGATCTCGACCCGATCGTAGACCCGCTGCACCCGGACGGCCGGCAGCAGGCCCTTGCCGGCGAGCTCGGTCGCGACCAGGATACGCGCTCCATCGGCGACCAGCTCCCAGGTCTCCCGCACCGCCCGGTCGAAGCTGGTGAGCTCGACGACCAGGCGTCCGCCGCGCTGCCACCGCGCCACCGCTTCGACCTCGTCGCCGCGGGCGCCGCGGCGCCGGAACTTGCGGCCGTCGGTGTAGAGGGTCTGCTCGAACGGGCTGTCGGGCAGCGCGCTCTCGAGCGTCAGCACCGGTTCGGCATGGGTGATCGT
>JBFGLX010000427.1:0-2612 GCA_041575955.1 Thermoanaerobaculia bacterium | reverse complement strand
TCGTCGCCGCGCATCAGGCCTGCCCACTGCTCCGACGACATCGCGCCGGTGCCCGAATCGGTCAGCAGATCGATCAGGATGTCCCGCGCCGGGATGCGGAAGAGATTCCAGCCGGCGCGCTCGAGGATCTCCAGGCGCTCGGCGCGGCTGGTCATGCGCAGCGGCTCGACCGCCTTGATCCGGAACGGCTCGACGATGGTGGTCACCGCTCGAGCCTTTCGACCAGCGAGACCAGGGCCCCGAAGGCGCTCCGGATCTCGCTCGGAACCAGCCGCACCGGCGGCGGCAGCCGGAAGATGCGGTTGCGGTAGGCCGCCAGGGTCAGCAGCGCCCGGCGCTCCTCGTCGGCGAGCGCAAAGCCGATCGCCTCCCGGGCGGTCGCCCGCGACCGGCGACAGGAGAAGCGCCGGTCCTCCCAGCCGCGATGGAGATCGGGGCCGACGCAGTCGAGCGATTCCTCGGACAGGAGGTCGAGGACGTCGGCGAAGCGCAGCGAGCGCGGCAGCTCGACGGCGTCCCGATACAGGTCGACTTCGGGGGGCGGCGAGTCGAGCAGCGCGCCGATGGTCGCCGGGAATCGATCGCGCACCGGCTGCAGCCGGCGGAAGGCGAGGATCTCGACCGCCCTGAGCCCCAGGTCGAGCGACTCGCTGAGCTCTGCCAGATCCCCGTCCGAGCGCTCGAAGGCGGCGATCGCGCCCTGCCAGAGCCGCTCCGCCTGCTCGGCCGATCCCAGGGTGACGGTGTCGTTTGGCTCGTTCATCGGATGGCTACCCGCGGTCCTTCGTCCGCCGCGCGATGCATTCGCTCGAGCTCGGTACGGCAGCGGCCGTGGGCGGACGCCTCAGCCCGCCCGCTCGGGGGACGGCTCCGTGGCCTCCGCTCCGGGTTGAACCTTCAGGCCCTTCAGCGTGTTGATGAAGTCGTCGGCGATCGCCCGGGCCGCCTCCCAGTCGCGCTCGGCGATGCGCGTGCTGATCTCGGCGCACACCTCGCGGCAGCCGTCGCCCTGCTGGTAGGCGATGCAGTACGCGCAGCGGTCGGTGGCGGACTGGCGCTGCGCGTCTCGATCCGCCTCCGCCCGCTCGCAGAGCGAGCAGATCAGGTTGACTTCGGTCAGCAGGTCGGTCGGGTGGGCGCGTCCCAGCGCGTCCCTGATCCCCAGCCACTGCTTGAGCGTTTGCTCTCTCGCTTCTGACCAGTTCGTGAACGTCCCTCCTCGGGGTAGATGCTAGGCGAGATCGGGCGAGCCCGCGCCACTCCTCGGGGTCGTCCGGCGAGCCCCACGGGAGCGGCCCGGGGGCTACCCGAAAGGGCGTGGCCGACCGGTTGGAGGTGGGGTACGTTGGCCTCGGGACCGGCCTGGAAAGAGGAGATCCGCCGATGACCGACGCGCCCTCCACACCCCGCGTGATTTCACCCGAGAGGCAGGAGATGACCGGAGAGGACCTCAATCCGTATCGCATCGCCCAGCTGCAGTTCGACCTCGCCGCCCGCTACATTCCCGATCTCAAGAAGGGCCTGATCGAGTTCCTCAAGCGGCCCGCGAAGACGCTCACGATCGAGTTCCCGATCGAGACCGAGAGCGGCGAGGTGAGCAACTTCGTCGGCCATCGCGTGCTGCACAACAGCGTCCGCGGTCCGGGCAAGGGGGGCATCCGCTACCACCCGGAGGTGACCGCCGACGAGGTGCGCGCCCTGGCCTCGTGGATGACCTGGAAGTGCGCGGTCGCCGACATTCCGTTCGGCGGCGCCAAGGGCGGCGTGGTGTGCGATCCCAAGAAGCTGACCCAGGCCGACCTGAGGCGGATCACGCGCCGCTTCATCTCCGAGCTGGGCGACGACATCGGGCCCCACACCGACATCCCCGCGCCGGACGTCAACACCAACGCCGGCACCATGGCCTGGATCTACGACACCTACCAGGTGATGCATCCGGGCGAGGACAACCTGGCGGTCGTCACCGGCAAGCCGATCGACATCGGCGGCTCCCTCGGCCGCCGGGAGGCGACCGCGCGCGGCTGCCTGTTCGCCGCCCAGCGCGCGCTCGAGCGCGGCCTGGTGAGCGGCCTCGAGTCGCTCGACGGCGCGACGGTCGCGGTCCAGGGCTTCGGCAACGCCGGCTCGATCGCGGCCGAGCTGTTCGCCGAGCAGGGCGCCAGGGTCATCGCGGTGAGCGACACCGGCGGCGCGATCTTGAGCCGCCACGGCATCGACCCCGCGGCCGCGCTCGCCCACAAGCGAAAGAGCGGCTCGGTGGTGGGACTCGCCGGCACCGAGGAGATCTCCAACGACGAGCTGCTCGCGCTCGAGTGCGACGTGCTGATCCCGGCGGCGCTCGAGAACCAGATCCGCGCCGACAACGCCGCCACCGTGCGCGCCAAGCTGATCGTCGAAGCCGCCAACGGGCCGACCACTCCGGCGGCCGACGAGATCCTGACCGGCAACGGGGTGGTGGTGCTGCCGGACATCCTGGCCAACTCCGGTGGCGTGACGGTCAGCTACTTCGAGTGGGTGCAGAACCTCGAGCACCAGCAGTGGGATCTCGAGGAGGTCAACGACAAGCTGCGGCGGAAGATGGAGCGGGCGACCGACGCGGTGATCGACGAGCG
>JBFGLX010000426.1:0-2619 GCA_041575955.1 Thermoanaerobaculia bacterium | reverse complement strand
GATCGGCGGCTTCATGAGCGACGTCGGCGAGGGCGTCTTCCAGATCGTCGGTCCGGAAGGCTGGGGCAGGTCGGCGATCGTCGCGGAGTGGGTCAAGCGGACCGGCTCGGCTCACTACTTCTTCCAGGGCGGAGACGGCTCGGATCTCTATCCGCACCTGATCGCGCAGCTCATCGGTCAGTACGGCCTGCTCGACTCCTCGGAGCGCGCGCGCGAGCTGGTCGCGGAGTGGGCGTCGACGACCCGATCCACATCCATGTGGAGCGGACGCTGGGGGCGCGAGCGGTTGCAGGAGATCCTGGCCGAGGCGGTTGCCGGCTCGAACGGGAAGATCGTGATCGCGATCGACGGCCCGGGCGGCACCGGCGCGTCGGCGCTGCCGATCCAAGAGCTGCCGCCGAACAGCTTCCTGATCTACAGCGCGCCCGCGGCGCTTCCCACCGGGCAGCCGAGCGAGGTCTTCCGGTTCGACGAAGCGAGCCAGCGCAAGGCGATCGACCGGTACCTGAATCGGCACGCGGGGCCGCTGGGCGAGAAGCTCGCCGAGGTGATCGCGAAGGGCAAGCCGAGCTTCCTGTTCGCCGCGCTGCTGGTGGCCCAGTCGCGCACCGAGGACTTCTACCAGATCCACCCGAGCGCGCCCGAGACCCTGGAGCAGCTGCTCGAGGCCACCCTGAGCGCCCTGGAGCGGGAGCACTGGACCGCGGAGACGGCGTTCCGCCGGCTGCTCGAAGCCCCCGGGCCGCTCGAGCTCGAGACGCCCGCGGGAGCCGGGGCGAAGCCGGGCGACGACCTCCTGCCGATGCTGACCGCCGCGACCCGCCTCGGCCTGCTCTTCGAGCAGGAGTCCTCGGGCGCCCGGCCGGCGCGCAGGTTCGCGTTCCGGCACGAGCGGGTCCGCGCCGCTGTCGCCGAGCGGTTCGCCGAATCGGTGGCCAGCGGCCCCGGCCCGGCCATCCGGAGACGGAGGGCCCTGCTGGTGCACGCCACCGACACCGACGCCCCGGAGGAGTACTACCCGGTCAAGGCCGAGCAGGAAGAGCTGGCGGAGGCGCTGGCGCGGGCGGGCTTCGAGGTCGACACCCTGATCGGCGAGCGGGTCAACGCGGGCAAGCTGAGAATCGCGTTGAAGGAGCTCCGGAAGACCTCCTCGGCGCGCGATCTGGTCTGGCTGCACCTGTCGGGGCCGGGGTTCGTGGCGGGTGGCGAGGCCTACTTCTCCTATTCGTCGCCGGACGGCTCCCTCCGGGAGCCGGCGGGCGCCTCGATTCGGGAGGTGACGCGGGAGCTGCTCGAAGGCGGCGTCTCGGCGCTGGTCCTGACGGTCGAGGGCGGCGACCGCGTCTACCTGGACAAGGTCGCGATCGACGTCGGCGAGTCGCGCGTTCCCACGCTGCAGCTCGTCTCGGGGGCCCGCGTCAAGTCGGCCGCCCGAAGCCTGGTGAGCCACGTCACGATCGAGGTCCTGGCCGGTGCCGCGCAGTCGCCGCCGCCCGGCGGCCTGACGATCGAGGAGTTCGGCGAGCGGGTACAGGCCCTGGCCGCGGAGCTCGGCGGGTCGCTCGAGAGCCGGTCGACCGGGCGCGCGGATCAGATTCTCAGCGAGCTGACCGGATTCCCGGCAACGGAGTCCGGCGAGGGCAAGAGGGCCGAGAGCGCGCTCGAGGGCCTGGTCTACATCAGCCACGCGGACGAGGACCAGGAGACGGCGTCGGAGCTCGGCCGGGAGCTGGAAGCGCTCGGCCTCGACGTGGGGGTAGAGCGAGAGCGCATCGGGCCCGACACCGATTGGGAAGAGGAGCTCCCGAAGGCGATCGGGAGGTGCGACGTGGCGGTGGTCCTGCTCTCGCGGTCGTCGATCGAGGCGGAGGAAAGCTGGCAGCGGCGGGAATGGGCCCTGGTGCAAGAGCGGCTGGAACAAGAGGGCGACGACTCGCTGGTCGTCCTGCCGGTGGTGGTCGGCGACTTGAGGCCGGATCCGAGCGCGGTGCCGCGGTTCCTGGCAGAGAGGCACTGGATGCTGCTCGGCGAGGCGGGGGTTGAGGGAGTGGTAGGCCAGGTCCGGCGCCAACTCGAGGAGAGACGCGAGTCCCGGTCCGAGCCGGAGGCGCCTGAGTCCGCGACTCGGGGCACCAAGCTCGCCGCGCCCGCTTTCGAGGTCTTCGCGCCGCCGCGCGGCGAGGCGCAGCTGCTTCACCTGGGCACGCAGGACGATCCACGGTTCGTGCTCATCGACGGCGGCGGTCCGGGGGCGTATCGCCGCGCCGTGCGGCCGCGGCTCGAAAAGCTGCGGCACGAGCTCGGCCTCGACGGTCCCGTGGGACTCGACCTGGTGGTGCTCACCCACATGGACGATCCTCAGTCCCACGGCATCCTGGATCTGCTCGAGGACCTGAGCCGGCGCCGCGACGACGCGCAGCCGCCCCTGGTCGAGATCGGCGGGCTGTGGTTCAACGGCCGCTTCGACCTCGACCGCGCCGAGGAGGGGAGCCAGCTGATTCGTGAGCGGAAGCTGCGCGACCTGACCGCGCGACTCGAGATTCCCGTCAATCACACCCACGGGGGGGACCCGGTCGTCTCGGACGTCAAGCGGGGGCCGATCGCGATCGACGGCGCCCG
>JBFGLX010000425.1:0-2621 GCA_041575955.1 Thermoanaerobaculia bacterium | reverse complement strand
TCGGCGACGGCCAGCCCGCCCGCGGCGCGGACCTGGTCGAACGCCGTCCGCAGATAGCCCGCCGGAGGCACCACCTGGCCGCCGCAGCCGACGATCGGCTCGGCGATCATGCCGGCGACCTCGTTGCCGCTTGCCCGCGCCCGCTCCAGGGCGTCGGCGACCGTGCGCGCGTAGCTCGGCCCGCTGTCCGGCCCCCGGTGGCGGCCGCGGTAGGGATCCGGGCAGGGGACGACGTGCACCCAGTCGGGCGCGCCGGCGCCGCCGGGCCCGGCGTGCTTGTAGGAGCTCAGGCCGATCAGCGCCGAGGTGTGGCCGTGATAGCCGTGCTCGACGGCCAGCATGTGCCGGCGGCCGGTCGCCGTCCGCGCCAGCCGTAGCGCCAGCTCGTTGGCCTCGCTGCCCGAGTTGACGAAGAAGCAGACGTCGAGAGGCTCGGGAAGGAGGCCGCTCAGCCGCTCCGCCAGCCGTCCGAGGTTGGAGTGCAGATAGCGGGTGTTGGTATTCAGCCGGGCGATCTGCTCCTGGGCCGCCGCGACGACTCGTGGATGGCAGTGGCCGACGTGACAGACGTTGTTGACGCAGTCGAGATAGGCGCGTCCCTGCCGGTCGAAGAGGTACTGGCCGCGGCCGCGGACGATCTCGAGCGGTCGCCGGTAGGAGAGGCTCAGCGAGGGAGCGACGTAGCGCTTGCGCAGCCGCTCGACCTCGCCGGCTTCGGGGAGCCCCTTCCCTGCGGCCCCCGGTGTGCCGTGGTCCGCGGGCAGTCCGCACGCCGCGCGCAGCGCCGCCTCGGCTGCGGCGGGCTCGATCCGCACCAGCCTCTCGAGCGCCTGCCAGGCCGGGGCCTCGGAGACGCGGATGTAGGCGTTGTCGGGCTCCAGCCGAGCGTCCTGCGCCGAGACGACGACGCTCACCGCCAAGCGCATGCAGGCGGCGGGGAAGAGCGCTCGGAGCTCGAGGTCGTCGAGCGGCAGCAGCCGGTGATAGCCGGCGGCGACCCGGCCCATGGCCTCGAGCGGCTCGTCCTCGCCGAGCGCCGCGTAGGCGGCCGCGACCGCCGGCTCGAAGACCCGCGCCGTCCAGACGACGTCGCCGAAATCGAAGAAGCCGGCGACCCGGACGCCCTCGGGCCCGTTCGCGACGACGATGTTGTGGTCGTTGGCGTCGTTGTAGATCATCGCCTGGGGCAGCCGGTCAAGGTTGCGGGTGACGTCGGCGAAGAACTGGACCTCGATCCGCTCGACCAGGCGCCGCGAGGCGCTGTCGGGCAGCAGGTGAGCGCAGTCGACGATCCAGCCGGCGTGCGCCAGGTCCCAGCGGATCCAACGCCGCATCGCCGGGTGATCGAACTCGGCCAGGGCCCGATCCAGCTCCGCGAGCCGCCGGCCGAGGTCCTCCCAGGTCGCGCCGGTCACCTGCGAGGCCCGGGCGAGAGTCTGCCCGGGCAGGAACGAGACCATACGCACGTAGTGCGCCGTGCCGTCGACCTCGACCCGTTCGGTCGAGCGCCCGTCGACGGAGGGCTTGACCGTCGGCGCCAGCCCCGGCACGGCCGCCGAGACCGTCGCCATCACCCGATTCTGCAGATCGAGCGTGCCCTCGTCGTCGTAGGCGTTGGCGACCTTGAGGATCCACTCGCCGCCGAACAGGAAGTTCTGATCGATGTAGCTCGGCAGGATCTCGACCTCGCCGCCCACTCCGAAGCGGTCGGCGGCGATCTTCCGTGCGTCCTCGATCGTCAGCGTGGGCGCCTTGGCGCGAGACATCTCGACCGGAAGTATCGCGCATCGGACCCGAATCGAAACCCCCGGCTCCGGCGGGACGGATCCTTCGGCCGCGAGAGCCGCATCGGCGGCGGTTCATGGCAACATCGCGGCATGCAAGAGGTCGGTCGCCCCGTTATCCACCCCTGGCACTGTGACCAGTACGGACACATGAACGTGCGCTGGTACGCGCACTTCTTCGACGACGCCAACTTCAGCCTCTGGCACGGCAGCGGGCTGGATCTCCGAGCCCTGCAGCGGCGCGGCCTGCACACCGTCGTCGCCGAGACCCGGACCCGCTTCGTGCGCGAATGCCTGGCCGGCGAGGGCTACGTGATCACCGGCGCCTTCACCCATCTGGGCGAGAAGAGCATCCACTCGCATTTCCTGATGCGCCATCTGACCACCGGCGAGCTGCACGCCGAGCAGGACGTCTTCGAGGTCTTCTTCGATTCCGAAACGCGCGGCTCGACCACGGCGCCCGACGAGGTGAGGGCGGTGCTGGAGCCGCTGGTCGTCGCGCGGGACCGATGACCGCGGTCTGGGCGCGGGTCTCCGCAAGCTTGCCGAGAAGGCCGGGGTAGACCGCGCCGGCTGCTAGAATCCGGCCACGCGCTCGATTCACCCGAGAATCCCCCGGGGACGGCGATCCGGGTCTTCCCCGCGGCTCTCAAAGGAGGTCCGATGATGGTATTCGTGACGAGCTTCTGGCTGCCCATCCTCTGCGCCACGGTGGCGGTGTTCCTCGCCAGCTGGGTCGTCTGGATGCTCCTGCCGCACCACAGGAAGGACTGGGCGAAGTTCAAGAACGAGGAGGCGGTGATCGCGGCCGTTCGCGAGGGGATGAGCGGCCCGGGG
>JBFGLX010000424.1:0-2621 GCA_041575955.1 Thermoanaerobaculia bacterium | reverse complement strand
GAGCTGCGAGGCCGTGTAGCCCCAGCTGTCGCGCGCGAAGGCGCTTCGACCGCCGAGCGGGTTGGAGCAGCAGGTGCTGACCGTGCCGGCGGCGTAGCCCTGGCCGGCGGTGATCAACGAACCGCCGTCGCTCCAGCTGCCGCCGCCGTCGGTGCTGTACTCCACCACCCCGCCGTCCCAGAGCGACGTCCCCGTGTTCTCGAACCCGTACGAGTGGTTGAACTGCAGGCGCGCCCCGGCCGGGAGGCTCACCAGGGACGGATCGACCGTGACCAGCATGGAACCGGCCGTCGGCCGGTTGTACCCCCAGAAGCTCTGACTGCCGCTGGTGGCGAAGGTGCCCAGGAAGCTCGTCGGCTGGTTCAGGCACCACGCGCTCGGCAGGATCGCCGACGGACAGGGCGTCAAGGGGGAGCTCTCGAGGTCGTCGGCGTAGAGGAGCTCCGGCGCCTGGCCGGCCGAGCAGAGGTCCGGCGCCGCGGCCTGGGCGGGCGCGCACGGCCACGGGTCGTCCATCTCGACCGCCCTGAGCGCGTCGTCCACCTCGACGCAGTCCGCCGCGGTGATCCCGGCGGTGCCGACCAGGTCCTGGCACGCCTGGTTGAGGGCGTTGTAGTTGTCGAGAAAGTCCGACGCCGAGCCGAGGTACGCCGTCAGAGCCCGGTACTGGATCTTGCCCGCCTTGGTCAGACCGATGCCGGTGACCGTCTCGCCGTTGTAGCTGCCGCCGTCCACCATCAGGGCGTAGGCGTGGTTGGGCACGCCGCTGTTGGAGTGGACGCCGCCGGCGTCGCCGCCGGGATCCTGGCAGACGAACTCCGGGTCGCTCATCTTGCCCGGATCGCCGAACAGCGTCGGATCCTCCATGTCGCGGATCGCGCCGATCCCGGGAACGTCCTCGCCCATCTGCCAGCGGACCGCGGGAGTATCGGTGCCGCCGGCGTTGGTCAGGTCCACCGTCTCGCCGAAGATGTCCGAGTACGACTCGTTGAGCGCCCCCGACTGCATGTAGTAGAAAAGGTTGGCCGAGAACTCGGTCACCGCGTGGGTGAGCTCGTGCGCGTCGACGTCGTCGGCCGCCGGGAAGCCGTCGCCGTAGACCATCTGGACGCCGTTCCAGAACGCGTTGACGAACGGGCACTCCCCCGCCGACGGGCAGAAGTGGACCGTCGAGACCAGGGTCGCGCCCATGCCGTCGTAGCTGTCGCGGCCGTGCTCGTCGAAGAAGTAGTCGTAGGTGTCGCCGGAGTAGTCGTAGGCGTCGTCGGCGTCGCCGGCGCCGGTGGGGGCCTCGCCCTCGCTGCGAACCAGCACGCCGGGCAGGTCGTCGTACAGCCCGTCGCCGGGGTCGTCGGCGTCGTAGATCTGGCGATCGAGGGCGTCGGTCAGCTGGCTGAAGTGCAGCAGCACGGCGCCGCTCTCGGCGTCGACCCAGAAGTACTCGCGCAGGTCGACGGCCCGCGCCTCGACGAACCAGGCCAGCCGCGTCCAGCCCTTGCGCCCTTCGAGCAGTCCCCGGTTGAAGAGCTCGAGCCGCGGCTCGGTGAAGGTCGCGCCGGTCACGCCCAGCCGGCGCTCGAGGACCCGATCGACCGCGATCACCGCCGCCAGCGGAGTCACCGTGGGAACCGTCGCCAGGTGATCGAGGCCGGCGAGCGTCTTGCCGTTCACCGCGACCACGTTCGAGCCGCTGAGATGGACCGTCAGCTCGCCGCCGGTCACCGGCACGCCACCCCAGGTCTGGCGGAAGCGCACGTGCTCCATGCCGACCTCGTCCGGGACGCTCGCCCGCACGAGGGCGAGCTGGGCGCGATGGGCGATGCCGAACGCGCGGCCATAGCGGTCGACGAAAGCGAGCGCCCGCTCCGCGGCCGGCGCCGACTTGGCCGGCGGCATGGGCACCGAGCGCCCCGGGCCGAAGCTCAGGAACTCGACCAGCCCGGTCTCGGGCGCGATCTCTGCCCTGACCGGGCCACCGGCGGCGAGCTCGAGCTCGTCCAGCAGCCCCGGAACCCCGGGCGCCGGCAGCTGGGCCGCCGCCGGGCCGAGCCATGCCAGGGGCGCCACCAGCGCGACCGCGACGACTGCGAGGCGAGCGCGATCAGCCGGCTTCATACGCACCCGCGCCCGGGCAGGTCGAGGAAAGGGACTGGACGGTGACGACGTGACGACATTCCGCTGGCTTCCTGGTGACGGGCGGCGGCCCGAGCTCGGGTGAGGGCGCCGGGCCCACGGACCTTCCATGCTAGGCCGCCCGTCGGCCGCGGACTGTTCAACAGCTAACAGCGGACCGTGGAAAGGAGCCGGCAGAAAGAGTCGGCTACGCTAGGATCCTCGTGCCGGCTGACCGAGAACCGATCGTGCCCAACCAAACGCCCCGTCGCAGATCCGGGAGCCGCACGGCGACGCTCCTCACCCTCGTCCTGTCGGCGAGCCTGGCGGCCGCCGCGAGCGCCGGCGGCATCCGCCTCGAGCCGGTAGTCAACGTCGGCAACGGCGGCCGGCTCCTGGCGCTGGCCGATCCCGATGACGGCTCGGGCCGGCTCTTCCTGGTCCAGCAGTCCGGCGAGATCTGGATCTGGAACGGCGCCGAGCTGTTGGAGAAGCCGTTCCTGGACCTG
>JBFGLX010000423.1:0-2623 GCA_041575955.1 Thermoanaerobaculia bacterium | reverse complement strand
CGAGCTGGCGCCCGACGACCTGGTGTTCTACGCCGCCTTTCCGAACCTGGTCGAGACCCTGGTCGAGGCCGACCGCATCGTGCAGGAGCGGATCGCCGAGAGCGAAGCGCTCCGGGAGTGGTGGAGCAGCCATCACGGCTCGGGCCTCGACGCGCACATGAAGCTGACCTCGAGGCTCTCCGAGGCCGGTGGCTACCTCGGCGAGGAGATCGTCGTCACCGGCAGCCTCGACGAGCGGGGCGAGATCCGCGGCCCGGTGATTCTGGCCGAGCTGACCGATCCCCGCGGCCTGCGCGACTGGCTCGAGCGGGCGATGGCCGACGAAGACGGCGACCTACCGCCGGTGGTCTTCGTCGAAGGCGCGGAAAGCCCGCTGGAGCGCCGCGAGGACGCGCTCTTCGTCTGGCTCGGCCCCGACACGCTGGTCGCCGCGCCACGCGCCGACCTGGTCCGCCAGGCGGCCGCGCGCCGCGGGCTGGCGACGGCCGCGCGCGCCACCGGTCTCAAGGGCCGGCTGGCCGAGGTCTATCGCGACGGCGCCCAGACCCTGGTCGGGGTGGACGCCCGCGAGATCGGGTTGACCCTCGGCGAGCTCCGGGACCCGGCGGCGCTCGAGCGCGCCGAGCGGCTGGGCGTGCTCGACGCCAGCCATCTGATCTTCCAGCAGAAGCGCTTCGCGGAGCGCACCGACAACAGCGCCGTCCTCGCCTTCGACGGCCCGCGCAGCGGCCTGGCCGCCTGGCTCTCCGAGCCGGCCCCGATGGGCTCGCTGCGCTACGTGTCGCCCGACGCCAAGCTGGTCGCCGCGGCGGTCCTTGCCGACCCGGCGGTGATCGCCGATCAGCTGATCGCCCTGTCGCGCGCGGACGACGGCACGGCCGGCCTGGCGGAGCTGGAGGCCCGCCTCGGGCTCAGCCTGCGCGACGATTTCGCCGCCGCGCTGGGCGGCGAGATGACGCTGGCCCTCGACGGGCCGGTGATCCCCGAGCCGGCGTGGAAGCTGGTCGCCGAGGTCTACGATCCGGACAAGCTGGTCTGGGCCGTCCGCCAGGTGCTCGAGGCGATCAACGACGAGCGGGACGGCAAGGGGCTCGAGCGGCTCGAGCTCACCGAAGAGCGCGCCGGTGGCCGTACCTACTACGGGTTCAGCGGCGAGCAGCCCGGCCGGTTCACGTTCGACGAGGGCTACCTGGTGGCCGCCGCCAACCGCGGCCTGGTCGATCGCGCCCTGCGCTACCGGCAGTCGGGATACTCGCTCGAGAGCTCGTCCCGCTTCGTGCAGCTGATGCCGAGCGACGGCCGCGAGAACTTCTCGGCGTTCCTCTATCAGGACGCGATGGGGCTGATCGGTCCGCTCGCCGAGCGGATCGCCGAGGGCGACCTGAGCGACCGGCAGCGAGCCTCGCTCGACGCGCTGCGCGACCAGGCGGGGCCGACGCTCGCCTACGCCTACGCCGAAGAGAGCCGGATCGTGTTCGCGGCCGCGGGCACTCTCGACCTGCTGACGTCGGGGCTGCCGGGCCTGATCGGCCTCGGCGGCATCTGCTTCGACGAGCTGCCGGGTTCCGAACACGGCCACGACGCCGAGCCCCGGCCCGCGGACGAAACCTCTCCCGCCGCCGAGGCGTAAGCTAGCTCCATGACCCCGGTCATCGAGCTCGACGGGCTCACCGTGCGCTTCGGCAAGCTCGAGGCGCTCTCCGGGCTCACCGGCGCGTTCTCGGCCGGCTCGCTCGGGCTCTTGGGCCCGAACGGCGCCGGCAAGACGACGCTCCTGCACGCGCTGCTCGGCTTCCACCCGCCGAGCGCCGGCAGCGGGCGGGTCTTCGGCCACGACGTGGTCGCCGAGTCGCGCGCCACCCGCTCGCTGATCGGCTACATGCCGGAGCGCGACAGCTTCATCGAGGGGATGAGCGCGGTCCGCTTCGTCCGCATGCTCGGCGAGCTCTCCGGGCTGCCGGCCGAGACCGCGCTCGAGCGCGCCCACGAGGCGCTCTACGCCGTCGGCCTGGGCGAGGCGCGCTACCGCGGCCTCGAGACCTACTCGCTGGGCATGAAGCAGCGCGCCAAGCTCGCCCAGGCGATGGTGCACGGGCCGAAGCTGCTCTTCTTGGACGAGCCGACCAACGGCCTCGATCCGCCGGCGCGCGAGCGGATGGTGCGCCTGATCCGCGAGATCCGTGACTCCGGCCACGTCAAGATCGTGCTGTCGTCCCACCTGTTGCGCGACGTCGAAGAGTGCTGCGACGAGGTGCTGATCCTCAAGAACGGCAAGATCGCCTATCACTGCAACCTCGAGGCGGAGCGGCAGGCGAACCGCAAGTTCCTCGAGCTCCAGGTCCGCGGCGACGTCGAGCGCTACGTCGCTCGGGTCGCCGGGCTCGGCTGCGAGGTCGCGGTGGACGGCAAGCAGCGGCTGCGGCTGGTCTTGCCGCCGACCCTCGAGATCCGCGCGCTCTACGAGGCGGCGGCCGGCGACGGCGTCGAGATCCGCCACCTGGACTACAAGCGCGACTCGCTCCAGGACATCTTCCTCAAAGCGATGGAGCAGGGCTAGCGAATGCGCCATGTTCTACAGCGCGACTGCCGGGCGGGGGCGTCCCTCTCCCACCTAGAGGGTGGG
>JBFGLX010000422.1:0-2637 GCA_041575955.1 Thermoanaerobaculia bacterium | reverse complement strand
GGCCCGAGCGGCGCGATCAGCGGACCGTCGATGGCGCCCCCGGGCTTGATCCCGAAGAGGTCGACCCGCATCACTCCTTCGTTGAACGCGCGGTGCTTCTCGATCACCTCCTCGGGCATGCCGAGCAGATGCGGGATCGCGGTGTTGGCGCTCGGGAACTGGTGGTCGTGGTGCTTGCGCACGCCGGTGCCGTCGAAGTCTCGGGCCGCGAACTGCTCGGACGGCTCGAGCTGCATGTGGCACTCGGAGCAGTTATGGACGGCTTGCGGCGGGTAGTAGAAGCTGCTCACGCCGTGGCCCGACACACCGCTCAACAGGTAGGCATCGTAGTGGTTCTGGCCCCTGAGCCACTTGTATTTGTTGAGCTCCTCCGGCAGGTGCACCTTGTGGCAGCCGGCGCAGAACTCCGCCGACTTGTGCAGCGGCTTGAGGAAGGTCCGCTTGTGGAACTCGGGCTTGGCCTTGACCAGCTGCTCGTTGACCCAGCGCAGCGCCGGGTTGTCGCTGAAGGCGAACGGATAGTGGATCGGCTCCTCGATCGTGTAGTCCGAGTTGCCGCGCGGGCTGTTGATGTTGGTGATCGCGTGGCACGAGGTGCAGGTGATGCCCGCCTGGGCGCTCGGATCGGTCTCGAAGAAGGCCGGATCGTTGAACGCCGGGTCGTCGAACTTGCCCGAGAAGAACACCACCGGGTCGTGACAGCCGGCGCAGAAGCGCGAGGCGTGCACGTCGCCGTCGCGGGCGAGCGCCACCTCCCGGGTCTCCTTGACCGAGAACGCGTAGGCCGGATTGTTGAACGAGCTGAAGCGATGGGCGCTCACCGACCACGAAGCGTGGCTGTCCTCGTGGCAGCCCTTGCAGTACTCGTCGTTCATCAGCACCCGCTCGGGGATGAAGTCGCCGGTGGCGGTGCGCGCCAGGGAGGGAAAGAAGTAGCGCTCGCCCGCCTCGGGACCGGCGACGTTCCAGCGCCGCGGGTCGTTGGCCTGCAGCAGCAGCAGGAAGCCGACGACGGCGGCGGTGATCAGCGCCCAGCGCCGGGCGACGTACCAGCGGATGCGGGTGCCCGCCAGGCGGTGCAGGATGAAGAGCCAGGCCGCCGCGAGCGGCGCCGCCACGTGCACCCAGTAGGCGATCGAGCGCACGGTCGCGTCCTTGACCACGATGATGCCCTCGAGCCGGGTCAGGACGATGCCGCTGGCGAGCAGCGCCAGGGCCACCGCGAAGAGCGCGTAGCCGACGTAGACCGCGCGCCGGTTGGGGCGGTTGTAGGCGTTCCGTATGTGCAGGATGCCGTAGACGATCACCGGCACCACGATCAGCGCGCCCAGCACCAGGTGGGCGAGGAACATGACCATGTAGAACCAGTTCTGGTAGGTCTCGCCGCGCAGCCACTCGAGCAGGGTGACGCCGCCCAGGAAGGCGGCGTTGACCGCCAGCAGCGCGAACAGGCCGAAGACCAGGCCGAGCAGCTTGCGCAGGCGCGGTCCGACCGCCTGCTTGTAGCGGATTCGGCGGACGGGCTGTGGGGTGGGGCTGGACGGCTCGGATGACACTCTTCGCGACCTGGCGCTGGATCCTACTGCACTGCGACGACGGCTTGCGCGTGGCGGCTGCCCGCGGCTCGAGCGCTCGTCCTCCGGCGCTTCTCCTGCAATCCCCCTGCCCGTTTTTCGTCGGCGCGCGGCGATCCGCCGGCCCCCGGCCCGCCGGCGCGCGACCGCCGCGCAGCCGCCGCGATTTCGGCGCCACGGCTGCCGCCCCGGGCGGAATAGTGAAATGTCAACTTGTCTCTCGGTCGGCCCCTGTGCTAAAAAGCGGGGTCTTTTCTCGAACGGCGGACACCGGGTGCCGCCATAGAACGTATGAGCCGTGTTCGTTCATCGCTGAGCAGGAGGGTGACGGCGGTCCTGGCGACAGCCGGGCTGGCGGCCCTGACCGCGACCCCGGCCGACGCCGCCAGCCTGCGCCCGACGCGCGGCTCGCTCGACCGCCAGAACACCGAGGCCCGACGACACGACTTCAGCTATCTGCAGAGCTCGGCCGACGTGCTCAGGTTCGTCGATCTCGGCTACCTGACCCGCGTGCCGGAGGGCCGGAACTACCGTCTCAAGGAGGTCTCGTTCCCGTACGCTCGCCCCGAGGTCAAGCTGTTCATCGAGCGGCTGGCGGCGCAGTACCGGGAAGCGTGCGGCGACAAGCTGGTCGTCACCAGCCTGACGCGGCCCAAGAGCCGCCAGCCGTACAACGCCTCGCAGCGCTCGGTGCATCCGACCGGCATGGCGCTCGACTTGCGGCGGCCGTGGAGCCGGGTCTGCCGCGGCTGGCTCGAGCACACCCTGGTGACGCTCGAGGCCAAGGGCGTTCTCGAAGCGACCCTCGAGCGCTCGCCGCCGCACTATCACATCGCGCTGTTTCCCAAGCCGTACGAGCGCTACGTGGACGAGCTGCGCCACGCGCCGGTCGAGAACACCTACATGGTGATGCGCGGCGACACCCTGTGGCGAATCGCCCAGCGGCACAACACGACGATCGAGATGGTCAAGCGCGAGAACGGCCTGCGCTCGAGCCGCATCTACCCGGGCCAGATCCTCCAGGTTCCGTCGGCGCCTTAGCGGATCCCCCCTCCAACCCTCG
>JBFGLX010000421.1:0-2666 GCA_041575955.1 Thermoanaerobaculia bacterium | reverse complement strand
GGACTTCCTGCTGGCGGCGCAGGCCGAGGACGGCCATTGGTGCGCCGAGCTCGAAGGCGATTCGATCCTCGAGTCCGAGTACGTGCTGCTGATGCACTACCTCGGCCGCACCGACGAGGCCAAGGTCGGCAAGGCGGCCGAGTACCTGCGCAAGAAGCAGATGCCCGAGGGCGGCTGGAGTCAGTACCCGGGCGGCCCGCCCGACGTCAGCGCCTCGGTCAAGGCCTACTTCGTGCTGAAGCTGCTCGGCGACGAGCCGGACGCGCCCCACATGGAGCGGGCGCGGCGCGCGATCCTGGACCTGGGCGGCATCGAGTCCACGAACTCCTTCACCAAGCTCTACCTGTCGATCTTCGGGGTCTACGAGTGGGAGAAGGCGCCGGCGGTGCCGCCGGAGATCCTCTTCTTCCCGAAGTGGTTCCCGTTCAATCTCTACGAGATGTCCTCGTGGTCGCGGGCGATCGTGGTGCCGCTCAGCGTCATCTGGGCGCTGCGGCCGCAGTGCGAGGTTCCGGACCACGCGCTGCTCGACGAGCTGCACGCGACGGGCGCCCCGCGTCAGGCGCGGCCCGCCGTCGGCGGCGAGAGCGGCCGCGCCTGGGCGAGCTTCTTCCTGCTCGTCGACTGGATGTTCAAGGCCTTCGAGCGGGTCGGCCTGCGCCCCCTGCGCCGGGCGGCGCTGCGCCGCGCCGAGCGCTGGATCCTCGACCGGCTCGAGAAAAGCGACGGGCTCGGCGCCATCTTCCCGCCGATCGTCAACACCATCCTGGCTCTCGACTGCCTGGGCTACTCGCGGGAGGACCCGATCTTCAAGCGCCAGTTGGCGGAGCTGGAGAAGCTCGAGATCGAGGAGGAGGACACGCTGCGGGTGCAGCCGTGCCTGTCGCCCGTCTGGGACACCTCGCTGGTCTTGAACGCGCTCGCCGAATCGGACCTCCCCGGCGAGCACCCCGCCTGCGAGCGGGCGACCGAATGGCTGCTGTCGAAGGAGGTCGTCGAGCCCGGCGACTGGCGGGTGAAGAATCCGCAGGGCGCGATCGGCGGCTGGTACTTCGAGTACGCGAACGAGTTCTACCCGGACTGCGACGACACGAGCCAGGTGCTGACCGCCTTCGCCCGCGTCCAGGTCTCGGGCCGGGTCGGGCAGCGCAGCCGCGAGGCCGCCGACCGCGGTCTGGCCTGGCTGCTCGGCATGCAGAACCGGGACGGCGGCTGGGCCTCCTTCGACCGGGACTGCGATCGACAGTATTTGACCTACATCCCCTTCGCCGACCACAACGCGATGATCGACCCCAGCAGCGCCGACATCACCGGCCGCGTGTTGGAGACGCTGTCGCTCTACGGCTTCGAGCGCTCCTCGCCCGAAGTGCGCCGGGCGGTCGGCTTCCTGCTCGCGGCCCAGGAGCCGGACGGCTCGTGGTACGGGCGCTGGGGCTGCAACTACATCTACGGCACCTGGCTGGCCCTGCAGGGGCTGGCGGCGATCGGCGAGGACCCGTCGAGCGACTGGGGGATCCGCGCCGTCGAGTGGCTCGAGAGTTGTCAGAACGCGGACGGCGGCTGGGGGGAGCTGCCGGCCTCCTACGATGACCCGAACTCGAAGGGCAAGGGGCCGAGCACCGCCGCGCAGTCCGCGTGGGCGCTGCTGGGCCTGATCGCCGCCGGCCGCGGGGACTCCGAGGCCGTTCGCCGCGGCGCCGAGTATCTGGTCGCGACGCAGCGCGAGGACGGCAGCTGGCGCGACGTCCACTGGACCGGCACCGGCTTCCCACGGGTCTTCTACCTGCGCTACCACTACTACGCGGTGTACTTCCCGCTGCTCGCGCTGGGCACCTACGCGCGGCTGGCGGAGCGTCGCTTGCGGTCGGAGCTGCGCCTGCGGCCCGAGCGGCGACCGCGGCTGGTGTCCTGAGAGGACTCCCCCCATGCGCTTTCCGTTTCACATCACGACCGACATGATCCGGCATCAGGTCCGGCAGGCCCTCAAGGGCAACAGGCGGTATCCCTTCGTGCTGATGCTCGAGCCGCTCTACACCTGCAACCTGGCCTGCATCGGCTGCGCGACCGAGCGCCACACGGGCCGGCTCAAGGACCGGCTCCCGGTCGACGTCTGCCTGAAAGCCGTGGACGACTCGGGGGCGCCGGCGGTCTCCATCTGCGGCGGCGAGCCGACGGTCTACCCGGAGCTGCCGGAGCTGATCGAGGGGATCATCGCCCGCAACCGACATATCTACCTGTGCACGAACGCGCTGCTCATGGAGGAGAAGGTCTTCGACCGGATCCCGCCGAACCGGCGGCTGTCGATCAACGTGCACCTGGACGGCATGCGCGAGACCCACGACTTCGTCTGCGCCCGCGAAGGCGTCTTCGACAAGGCGATGGAGATGATCCGCGAGAGCAAGCGGCGCGGCTACCACGTGATCACCAACACCACCGTGTTCAAGGAGACCAAGATCGAGGAGGTGGAGGAGCTGTGCGAGCTGCTCTCCTCGATCCCGGTCGACGGCATGCTGATCTCGCCCGGCTACCACTACGAATCGGTGGATCGCGACATCTTCCTGACGCGCCAGGACATCGAGGAGAAGTTCAAGCGGGTGCTCGAGATCTCCAAGCGGTACCGCCTGCACTCGACGCCGATGTTCCTCGAGTTCGCGGCCGGCTACCGC
>JBFGLX010000420.1:0-2671 GCA_041575955.1 Thermoanaerobaculia bacterium | reverse complement strand
GGGCATTCGGTCGTGTCCAGGAATCCCCGCGGCACGCCGACCGCGTTGACCACGATCGCGGCCGGTGGCGGATCCAGCAGCTTGCTGAGCACGATGTAGGAGAGCGTCGACGCGCCGTCCGAGTTGCCGACCAGGAAGAGCTGGTCGCGGTCGATGCACCACTTCGCGGCGATCCACTCAGGGACTCGCGAGGCGGCCACGACCTCGGTCGACACGACCGGGGTGTAGTGATCGGTGAACACGATGACGAAGCCGTCCTGGGTGGCGAAGTCCCTGAGATGGGTCTTGGGCTCGTCGCTGTCCTTGTCCTCGCCGTGGCCCGGGTAGACGACGATCAGGGGGTGCGCGACGGTGGCGTCGTAGTCCGCTGGGGTGTGCACGTTGTAGAACTTGCCGAACGTGTCGCCGGTCGCGCCCGGGCGGGAGCCGGCCGGGCAGTCGGGGCCGTGGCTGGCGGCGCTCAGCCCGGTCGCGCAGCCGGCGGCCAGCAGCAGGATCGGCAGCATCAACGGGATCGATCTCTTGGTCATGTCGGGTCTCCTCTCTAGGACGGCCAGGGCGTTCGCGGGATGGTCGAGCGCGCGTAGCGGCAGTCTCGGGGCGTCATCCTGGCGACGCCGGGCCGGCCGCCTGGGCGAGCCG
This sequence comes from Thermoanaerobaculia bacterium, assembly GCA_041575955.1. Classification (GTDB taxonomy): domain Bacteria; phylum Acidobacteriota; class Thermoanaerobaculia; order Multivoradales; family JAHEKO01; genus JAHEKO01. The sequence goes on along the minus strand of JBFGLX010000420.1, from coordinate 2,029 downwards.
CCAGAGGACCGCGTCGCGGATCCGCTGCGCGCAGGGCAGGATCGCTTCGACGTCGGCGCTCGCCGGCTTGCCGATGTCGGAGATCGGATCGAGGCAGCGGATCTTGACGCGCGCACCGGCGTAGCGCTCGTCGAGCTGCCGTCGCTGGGGCGCGGTCATGCAGTAGATCACGTCGACCTGGTCGACGAGTCGGTCCGACAGGCCGCGGGCGTTGTGGCGGATCGGCGGGTAGCCGAGATGCTCGAGCGCCCACTGGGCGGAGCGGGACAGCTCCTGACCCGGGTGGGCGTCGAGCCCGGCGCTCAAGGCGTGTCTCGAGGGAGCGGCGGTCGGTGGTGCCGCGCCGCCCGCCTCGGCGTTGAAGATCGCCGCCGCCAGCGGCGATCGGGTGGTGTTGCGCCCGCAGACGAACAGCGAGGTGGCGGGTCGTCCGGTGGCGTCGCGCAGGACCATGCCGCGACGGACGTCGATGGCGCCGTAGCTCATGCGCACGAACTCCTGGGCGTAATGATCGCGCGGGCTCAGGAGCGTCTCCGGGCAGGGACCCTGCTCGACCAGCCGGGCGCCGGTCTCGCCGCGCATCAGGAAGGCGACCGCGTCGGCCACCCGCACCGCCAGTCCGACCTTGTGGGTCACGAGCACGATCAGCTGCTGCTGCGCCAGATCGCGGATGATCTCCTCGACGCGCTCCGCCATGATCGGATCGAGCGCCGAGGTCGGCTCGTCCATCAGCATGACCTCGGGGTCGAGCGCCACGGCGCGGGCGATGGCGAGTCGCTGGGCCTGGCCGCCGGAGAGCTTCCAGGCCGCCATGTCGAGGCTCTCGAGCTCGTCCAGGAGACCGACCCGCGCCAGCGCCTCCACCGCCTTGCTCGTCGCCGCGCGCCGCGGGAGCCGCTTGGCGTGGCGCAAGGCGAACGCCACGTTGTCGAGCACCGAGCCGCCGAGCATGCGCGGCTTCTGCTGGATGAAGCCGATCTTCCTCGCCACCTGCCGCTGCCGCAGGCGGGGGTCCAGGATGCTGGCGCCGTTGAGCCGGACGTCGCCGGTCAGGCGCCAGTCCGCGCACTCGCTCTCGATCAGGCGCTGGGTGAGCCGCAGCAGCGAGCTCTTGCCGACGCCGGAGGGCCCGAGCAGCGCCACCACGCCGGGCCCCTGGAGGTCGAGGTCGATGCGATCGAGGATCGGCTGGGCGCCGATCCGCGCCGAGACGTCCTGGTAGACGAGGCGGGTCATCGCGCCAGGGCCTCCCGGCGGCCGGTGGCCGCGATGCCCACCTGCACCAGGAGCGAGATCGCGAACAGCACCGCCGCCGCCGAGTATGCCGAGGTCTGTCCTCCCGGCACCGTGGTCAGCAGGTTGAAGATGAACACGGCCAGCGTCGCCGCCGGATCGAGCAGCGAGGTGGGCAGCTCGGTGGCGATGCCGGCGGTGAAGAAGAGCGCCGCCGCGTCGCCGAAGCCGCGCCCGGTGGCCAGGGCGATCGAGGCCACCAGGGCCGGCCGCGCCGCCGGGATCACCTGGGTCCAGAGCGCGGTCCAGCGGCCGACCCCGAGCGCCTCACACTGGCTTCGCAATTCCGGATCCACGCCTTGCAGCCCCCCGATGAAACCGGTCGCCAGGATCGGCGCCAGCAGGCAGGAGAGCGTCAACACGCCGGTGATCACCGAGAAGCCGAAGCCGAGAACGCCACCGAAGAACACCCCACCGAAGAGCCCCCAGACGATGCGGGGCATACCGACTCCCACATCCAACATCGCGTGCAGCGCTCTTCGGACCCACTGAACCGGTAAACGCTGTGTGTATAGCACGGCCGCCGCGAGGCTGACAAGCGTCGCCAGCGCGACGGACAGCGAGACGATCAGCGCCGTGTTGAGCAGCAGCGGCCCGATGCCGCCGGCCCGACCGAGATCGGCCGGTGCGTCGAGGAGGTATCCGCGATAGAAGCCGCCGGCGCCCCGGACCGCCAGGTCGCCTCCCAGCCAGAGCACCAGGCCGACCAGCAGCAGCGAGGCCAGCATCCCCAGCC
>JBFGLX010000419.1:0-2685 GCA_041575955.1 Thermoanaerobaculia bacterium | reverse complement strand
CTAGGACTCGAGACCGAGATCGTCGACGAGGAGATCTACCGCAACAGCGTCGAGCGCTTCCGCGAGGCGCGGATCGCGCTGCCGACCTTCGCCGAGCTGGCCGAGCCGCGGCACCTGCCCGAGGCGGTTCTCGGGCGGCTCGCCGGGGTCGACCGCGACGCCCCCGATCCGCTGAACCTCTTCCGGGTGCACTGGCACAACGGCGACGACGTCGCGCCGGTCGAGATCCCGGACCACATCGAGCTGCCGAGCGAGCTGACCGGCACGCCGGCGCGGATCGTGCTCCTGCCCGGCGACCGCTTTCCGATGATCCACGCCCACAAGGTGCTGGCGGCCTACGGCTGCCTGGCGCCGCGGATCATCACCGGCCAGTTCGATCCGACCCGCCACAAGGCGATCTGGCCGTCGACCGGCAACTACTGCCGCGGCGGCGTCGCCATCTCGCGGATCATGGGCTGCCGCGGCGTGGCCGTGCTGCCCGAAGGCATGAGCCGCGAGCGCTTCGAGTGGCTCGACTCGTGGGTCGGCGAGCCCGACGACATCGTGCGCACGCCCGGCACCGAGAGCAACGTCAAGGAGATCTACGACAAGTGCGCCGAGCTCGCCCGCGATCCCGACAACATCATCTTCAACCAGTTCAGCGAGTTCGGAAACTACCTGGCGCACTACCTGTGCACCGGCCGGGCGCTGCGCCGGGTGTTCGAGAGCCTGCGCGAGACGAGCCCGACCGCGCGGCTGCGCGCCTACGTCTCGGCCACCGGCTCGGCCGGCACGCTCGCCGCCGGCGACTATCTCAAGGAGCGCTTCGGCTGCCGGCTGGTCGCCGTCGAGGCGCTCGAGTGCCCGACGCTGCTCTACAACGGCTTCGGCGAGCACAACATCCAGGGGATCGGCGACAAGCACGTGCCGCTGATCCACAACGTCATGAACACCGACCTGGTGGCCGCGATCTCGGACCAGGCCACCGACGGGCTCGACCTGGTGTTCAACAGCGAGGCCGGCCGGGAGTACCTGACCTCCCGGCGCGGCGTGCCGCCGGAGACCGTCGCCCAGCTCGGCCGGCTCGGGTTCTCGTCGATCTGCAATGCGCTGGCGGCGATCAAGACCGCCCACTACTTCGATCTGGACGAGAACGACGTCGTGCTGACCGTGGCCACCGACGGCGCCGAGCTTTACGACAGCGAGCGGGACAAGCAGCTGGCGGCTCGTGGGGGGAGGTTCGACTCGATCGACGCCGCCGAGATCGTCTCCCGCTACCTGCTCGGCGCCGGCGTCGAGCACCTCCAGGAGCTCTCCTACGTCGACCGCCAGCGAATCTTCAACCTCGGCTACTTCACCTGGGTCGAGCAGCAGGGCATCAGCGTCGAGGACTTCTCGGCGCGCAAGCGCCAGGCCTTCTGGCAGGGCCTGCGGCAGCTGGTCCCGGCGTGGGACCGGGGCATCGTCGAGTTCAACCGGCGGACGGGAGTCGCGGACGGCTAACCTGGAGCCGATGGCCGCGATCGAGTCCTCCTTCATCTGCAGCGGCTGCGGCCGGCGGGTGCCGGCGGGCGACCGGCGGCCGTTCCGCTGCCCGAGCGCGCGTCCCGGCGACGACACCGACCACGTCCTGCGCCGGGAGCTCGTGGTCGCCGAGGACGGCCGCGAGCGTCTGGCGGGGCTCTTCCTCGACCCCGAGCCCAACCCGTTCGTGCGCTACCGCGAGCTCCTGCATTCCCACCGGGCGGCGCTCGAGTGGGGCCTGTCGGACGCCGACTACCGGGAGCTGGTTCGCGAGCTCGACGGGCGGGTCGCCGAGGTGGCCGGCGTCGGCTTTGTCGAGACCCCGTTCGTCGCCAGCGCCGCGCTCGCCGGCGAGCTGGGCGCGGCCGAGGTCTGGATCAAGGACGAGACCGGCAACGTCGGCGGCACCCACAAGGGCCGTCACCTGGCCGGCGTCCTGATCTCGCTGCTGGCCGAAGAGCAGGTCTGGGGCCCCCCGGCCGCTGGCCGCCCGCGCCTGGCGATCGCCTCCTGCGGCAACGCCGCCTGGGCGGCGACGCTGCTGGCGCGGAGCGTCGACTGGCCGATCGACCTCTACGTTCCGACCGGGGCGAACGAGAGCGCCCTCGGCCGGCTGTCGTCGGGGGGCGCCGGCCTGATCCGGTGCGAGCGGCGCCCGGGGCAAGCGGGCGACCCTTCCTACCTGCGGTTCTCCGCGGCGGTCGAGCGCGGCTCGCTCCCCTTCACCTGCCAGGGGCCGTCCAACGGCCTGGTGATCGAAGGCGGTCAGACGCTCTTCTGGGAGGTCGTCTCGGCGCTCCTGCGCGACCGCCGCGCCCTCGACCGGATGCTCATCCAGACGGGTGGCGGCGCGTTCGCCGCGGCCTACGTTCTCGGCTGGCGCGAGGCGAGCCAGGTCCGCGACATCGGGCCGATGCCGGCCCTGCACGCCGTCCAGACGCGAGGCGCGTCGCCGCTCGTCCGCGCCTACGACGCGTTCGCCGAGCGCCTCGCCAGCCGCTGCCTGGGCCGCGCAGGCGGCCGCCCGATCTCGCCCGCCGAGCGCGCCGAGCTCGCCGCCGGTATCCGAGCCGAGCTGGAGCGCGAGACGATCGAGGAAGAGCTCCGCTACGCGGCCAGCAATCGATCGCAGTTCATGTGGCCGTGGGAAGAGGAGCCCCGAAGCCTCGCCGACGCCATCCT
>JBFGLX010000418.1:0-2688 GCA_041575955.1 Thermoanaerobaculia bacterium | reverse complement strand
TTCGGGAACGTCTCGATGAAGGCCGGCATCCGGGTCGAGGAGATCGACTGGCCGCCGGACGTGCTCGAGCTCCTGCCCGGGCCGCGGCACGGCGTCGAGGGGCTGCGCCGCTTGTGCGGGGTGGCGGAGCCGCGGCCGCTCCTGTGCGCGGCGTTGAAGCCGCTCGGGCTGTCGGCCGGCGAGCTCGCCGACCGCTGCCGCCGGCTGGCGCTGGCCGGCGTGGACGTCGTCAAGGACGACCACTCGCTGGCCGATCAGGGCTGGGCGCCGTTCGACCAGCGTCTGGCGCTGTGCCAGCACGCGGTCGCCGAGGCCAACCGGGAGTCGGGCGGGTCGACGCTCTACTTCCCGAACCTGACCGGCGCGCTCGGCGACCTGCGCGGCCGGCTCGACCAGGTGCGGCGCGCCGGCTGCCGAGGGGTTATGCTCAGCCCGATGGTCCTGGGGCTCGACGTCGCCCGCTCGCTGGCAGCCGAGAGCGAGCTCGCCGTCCTCGGTCATCCGGCGCTCACCGGAGCGCTGTTCGGGCGCCGGCACGGCATCGCGCCCGAGCTGCTGCTCGGTGAGCTGTTCCGGCTGATCGGCTGCGACGGCGTGATCTATCCCAACGTCGGTGGCCGCTTCGTCTTCAGCCGGGAGGACTGCCTGGCGATCAACGACCGCTTGCGCCGGCCGCTCGGCGGCCGCCGGCCGGCCTTCCCGGTACCCGGTGGCGGCATCGACACCAGCCGCCTCGAGGAGTGGATCGAGCGCTACGGCCCGGACACGATCTTCCTGATCGGCACCGGCCTCTATCGCGAGCCCGACCTGGAGGCCGGAGCGTCGGCGCTCGCCGGCTTGCTGCGCCAGGTCTCGTGCGGGAGTCGCCCATGACGTCCATCTCGAGTCAAACGGCCCAGGCCTCCGACGCGGTGACCATCGCCGAGCTCACCGAAGAGCTCGGCTACGAGGCGAGCGTCGCCGAGACCGAGCGGCGGCTGGCCGAGATTCTCGGCGACGACGACCACGCGGTGTTCGTGGCCCGGCTCGACGACGAGGTGATCGGCTGGGTCCACGTGGCGGGCATGAAGCGGCTCGAAGCCACTTTCTTCGCCGAGCTCGGCGGGCTGGTGGTGAAGGAGACGGCGCGGCGGCACGGCGTCGGCCGGCGGCTGACAGAGGCCGCCGCCCGCTGGGCCCGCGACGCGGGCTACCGGACGCTGCGGGTGCGATCCAACGTCGTCCGCCCGGAAGCGCCACGCTTCTACGAGAGCGTCGGATTCTCCCGGGTCAAGGACCAGCAGGTCTTCGCCCGCAAGCTCTCCGGCGGTCGGTAGCGACAACCAGACGCCGGCGCTCGAGAGAGCGGCCAGGGCGGCCTCGAAAGACGATGCCGCCGCCGGCGCGATGGAGCGGCGCTCGAGAGGCGTCCCGCCGGGGGGAGGCCGCGGCCATAGTCAGTCGTCGAGCTCGTCGAGCTCTATCTCCACCCGCTCCCACTCGGCCATCAGCCGCTCGACCTCGGCGGTCAGCCGCTTCTGCTCCTGCTCGAGCTTCTGTACCTCCTTGCGCGGCGTCCGCTCGAAGTAGGTCGGATCGCAGAAGGCCTCGTTGATCTCGTGGATGCGGCCTTCGGCGCGGTCGATGGCTTCGGTCAGGCGATCGTGCTCGCGCTTGAGCTCCCGGCCGCGCTTGCGATCCGCCTCGGGGGCGTCGGGCCGCGCGGCGCGCTCCTTGGCCTTGCGCTTCTCCCGGCGCGCCTTGAGCGCCACCGCTTCGAGATCCAGGTGGTCGTCGCCGCACGCCGCGACGTACTCCTCGTAGGTGCCGAGGTAGTCGCGGATGCCGCTGGCGCTGATCTCGATCACCCGGGTCGCCAGCCGCGAGACGAACCAGCGGTCGTGCGACACCAGGATCATTGTGCCGTCGTACTTGCCGAGGCCCTTGACCAGCGCCTCGATGGATTCGAGATCGAGGTGGTTGGTCGGCTCGTCGAGCACCAGCACGTTCGGCTGCTCGACCGACAGGCGAGAGAAGATCAGGCGCGCCGCCTCACCGCCGGAGAGGCTCCCCAGCCGCTTGTGGACGTCGTCGCCGGAGAACAGCACCTGGCCCAGGTGGCCGCGCACGAAGCCGATCGGCTCGCCCGGGCAGGCTTCCCAGAGCCACGCCTCGACGCTCTGCTTGTCGCTCGTCAGCGCGGTGCGGTGATCCTGCGCGAAGTAGCCGGGGTGCGCCTCGTAGCCCCATTGGGCGGTGCCGCTGTCGGCGTCGAGCTCGCCCATGGCGATCTTGAGCAGGGTCGACTTGCCGATGCCGTTGGGGCCGATGATCGCCACCCGATCCTCGCGCCGGACGGTCAGCGAGACGTCCTCGAGCACCTGGTTGTCGCCGAACGCCTTGGAGACACCGTCGAGGATCAGCACGTCCTTGCCGCTCGGCCGGCGCGGCTTGAACCGGAAGGTCGGGTAGCGGCGCGAGCTCTGCGGCAGGCTCTCGATGACGATCCGCTCCATCTGCTTCTGTTTGCTCTTGGCCTGCCGCGCCTTGGTCGCCTTGGCCTTGAAGCGCTCGACGAACGCCTTGTGGTGCGCGATCTCTTTTTCGCGCTTGGCGATCTCCTTCTCCTTGCGCTCGCGCTCGAGCAGCTTGGCTTCGGCGAACTCGGTGTAGTTGCCGGTGTAGAGCGTGACCGTCTCGTAGTCGACG
>JBFGLX010000417.1:0-2688 GCA_041575955.1 Thermoanaerobaculia bacterium | reverse complement strand
CCAGAGACGCTTGCGCTCCTGGATGCGGCGGTAGAGGAGGGGCTGGGTGACCGTCGGATCGTCGATCTCGCTGTGGCCGTGCCGCCGGTAGCCGATGAGATCCACCACCACGTCGCTGCCGAAGGTGTTGCGATAGGCGATCGCCAGGTGGCCGGCGCGCACGACGGCGTCGGGGTCTTCGCCGTTGACGTGGAAGATCGGGATCGGCAGCCGCTTGGCCGCGTCGGACGAGAACCGGGTCGAGTGGAGCGCCGGCGGCTCGGCGGTGAAGCCGATCCAGTTGTTGACTACGACGTGGATCGTGCCGCCGATCGAGAAGCCCTCGACGCCGGCCATGTTCAGGGTCTCGGAGGTGATCCCCTGGCCGGCGAAAGCGGCGTCTCCGTGCATCAGGATCAGGACGACCTGTTTCCCGTCCTCGTCGCCCAGCCGCACCTGCTTGGCCTTCACCCGGCCGGTGGCCACCGGGTTGACCGCTTCGAGGTGGCTCGGGTTCGAGACCAGGTGCAGGGCGATCTCGCGCTCGTCGCGGGTGCGGTAGGTGCCGGTGGCGCCCAGGTGGTACTTGACGTCGCCGGCGCCCATGATGCTGCGCGGGTCGACGTCCTCGAAGCCGGCGAAGAGGTCGCTCCGGTCGAGGCCGACGACGTGCGCCATCACGTTCAGGCGGCCGCGGTGGCTCATCGCCAGCACCGCCTGCACCGTCGGGTAGCCGGCGGACTCCTCCAGCATCTCGGTCAAGAGCGGGATCAGCGCCTCGACGCCCTCGATCGAGAAGCGCTTGTTGCCGAGATAGCGCGTCTGCAGCAGCTCCTCGAAGGTCGCCGAGCGGACCAGGAGATCGAGCACGCGCCGGCGGTCGACTTCCGGCGACGGGCCCTCCATCCGCTCCTGGACCCAGCGCCGGCGCTCGGGATCCGGGATGTGCATGAACTCGGCGGCGAGCGTGCCGCAGTACCAGGAGCGGGCGGTCTCGACCCCCGGCTGGTCGACGTCGAGCTCCGGGTGGGGCAGAGGCTCGAGCCGCCCCAGCCAGTCGAGATCGGCCTGGAGATAGCCCCAGCGGCGATAGGCGTCGAGGAGCGCGGGAGCGATCTCGGCGGCGGTGTCGGCAGGCGTCTCGGGCACGGCGGTATTGTAGTCGCAGGGTCGCCCGGAGAGGCGGATGGCTGAGGAAATCCCAAAGCGCGTTCGTCTAAAGAGTCGAAGCGGTCGTGAGGTGCTGTCTGTGTCGCCGGCGGACCGGAGGTCCGCGGCATCAGCCAGCCCACTGCGGAGAGGAGATCTGCTTTGCCCAGCTTCCGATATGGTGGCAAGACCGGTAAGCGGCACAACCTGGTCGTCAGCTCGGACTACGTCGCGCTGCGCACCGCGGACCGCGAGGTTCTCGAGTCCGATCGGCTGAGCCAGCCGGCCTGGGAGGCGATGGCCGAGACCCAGCCGGCGTTCCGGCTCGCCGCCAGCGGCGTCGAGGTGCACCGCATCCAGCGGCAGCGCGGCAAGACGGCGCTCCGCGACCGGGTGCGCGGGGCCCTGATGCAGGACCCCGAGGTCGAGTGGGCGGGCCGGGTCCTGTGCGATCACCGGTCCCGGGCCCCGGTGCTCTACACCGAGAACATGTTCGTCAAGTTCGCCGACCAGCGGGCCGAGCGCTACTGCCGCAAGGTGATTCGCGGGCACGGGTTGACGGTGAAGCGGAAGATCCCGTACCTGCGCAACGGCTTCTTCGTCGGTGCGCCCGAGGGCTCCGGCCTGGAGGTCTTCGATGCCGCCGAGCGGCTGCTGGCCGAGGAGTGGGTCGAGCTCTGCCACCCCGAGCTGGTCCGCGAGGTGTCCTGGCGGGGCGCGTTCCCCGAGCAGTGGCACCTGAAGAAGACGACGATCGGCAGCCGGTCGATCGACCAGCACGCCAACGTCGAGGGGGCGTGGCGCCACACCATGGGTGAGGGGATCGTGATCGCGGTCGTCGACGACGGCGTCGACATCGACCACGAGGAGTTCGCCAGCCCCGGCAAGGTGGTGGCGCCGCGCAACGCCACCGACGACACCGACGACCCACGCCCCGGAGAGAAGGACGATCACGGCACCGCCTGCGCGGGCGTCGCTTGCGGCGACGGGCTGCACCACGCCTCCGGAGTGGCGCCGAAGGCCAATCTGATGCCCGTGCGGCTCAAGTCGGGTCTCGGGTCGCAGCAGGAGGCCGACGCCCTGCAGCGGGCGGCCGAGAACGGCGCCGACGTCATCTCCTGCAGCTGGGGGCCGAAAGACGGCGACTGGCGCGATCCCTCCGATCCGCTCCACGCCGCCGTCCACCCGCTGCCCGATTCCACCCGGCTGGCGCTCGACTGGGCGGTGGAGAACGGCCGCGGCGGCCGCGGCTGCGTCATCACCTGGTCCGCCGGCAACGGCAACGAGAGCGTCGACAACGACGGCTACGCCAGCTACGAGAAGGTGATGGCGGTCGCCGCCTGCGGCGATGCCGGCAGGCGGTGCCCCTACAGCGACTTCGGCGATGCCGTCTGGTGCTGCTTCCCGAGCAACGACCCCGAGTCGACGGCGACGCGCGGCATCTGGACCACCGATCGCTCCGGCGCCGCCGGCTACAACCCGCGGAGCAGCAAGAGGGGAGACCGCGAGGGCAACTACACCAACCGCTTCGGCGGCACGTCGAGCGCCTGTCCGGGCGTG
>JBFGLX010000416.1:0-2715 GCA_041575955.1 Thermoanaerobaculia bacterium | reverse complement strand
GGCGTCCCTCTCCCCCCGTGAGGGCGGGAGAGGGATTCGGGTACCGGGCGGGCGGGGAGGGAGAGGGGGGCGATCAGATCGACCTCGCCGTGCCCCAGTACGTAAACGTCAGCGGCTTCGGCCCAGGCAGGAGCTCCGTCTGGAGACCGTGGATCTGGAAGCCGCCCGACTCGATGATCTCCGGAATCGGCCGGTTGAGATGGCAGCCGCCGGCGAGCCGGCCCCAGATCGGCTGCAGGCGGTTCTGCCATCTGCGGAGCGACTCGGAGTCCGCCAGACCGTGCTCGCAGAAGACCAACTCGCCATCCGGCTTGAGAACCCGCCGGACCTCGCGCATGGCGGCGGCTACGTCCGGGATGGTGCACAGCGCGTAGGTCGCCAGCACGGTGTCGGCCGAGCCGTCCTCGAGCGGGATCTCCTCGGCACTCGCCTCGAGGAACTCGACCGGAAACGGCGCCAGTCCGACGCGCTTGCGAGCGATCTTGAAGCCCAGCGGGGAGGGGTCTACCGCCCAGACGCGCTCGACCCGCTCGGGATGCATGAGCGGCACGTTGTGCCCAGAGCCGAAGCCGAGCTCGACGACCCGGCCGCGCACGCGCGGCACGATCTTCGCGCGCTGTTTCATCGTCGTCTCGACGCCGGTCGCGGCGTCGACGATGTAGGGCAGGATGTGTCTGCGCCAGAGGCCCATGCCAGCGCCACATCTTAGTCGTCCGGGTTCTTTTTTTCAGGTGCTCCGAGCCCACATGCAGCATTGGAGGGAGGCGTCTCGAACTTGAGATGCCTTGACATCAAGAATTGGCACATCTATGATGCTCAGGTGAGAACCACCCTGACCCTCGATGACGATCTCGCCGGGCTCTTGAAGGCCCGGGCTCGTCAGCTCGGCATCTCCTTCAAGGAGATGGTGAACCGGGCGCTCAGGGCAGGATTGGGCGCGGAGATCGAGCCGCCGACCGGAGACGTTCCCAAGACCATCCCCCACTCCTTCGGCTTCCGGCCCGGCATCGACCTCGACAAGCTCAACCAGCTCGCCGACGAGCTCGAGGCCGAGGAGGTCGCCGCGGCCCTCGAGCGGCAGTCGTAGCCGAACGTTGGTGAGAAGGTCAGGCTAGTGATCCTGCCGGACATCAACGTGCTCGTGCACGCCCACAACTCGGACTCGCCGGTGCACCCGCAGGCGAGGGCGTGGTGGGACCGATGCCTGGCCGGGACCGAGGGGATCGGCCTGGCCTGGGTCACGCTGCTCGGCTTCGTCAGGGTCTCGACGCACCGCGGGATCCTGCTTCGCCCGCTGCCGGTGGACGAGGTCATGGCTCGCATCGAGAGCTGGCTCGAGCTGCCGCACGTCCACATTCCCCATCCCTCGGACCGCCACTTCGCGGGACTGCGCGAGTCCTTCGAGCACCTGGGCACCGCGGGCAACCTCACTACCGACGCCCACCTCGCGACGCTCGCCCGACAGCGGGGCTACGTCCTCTGCAGCACCGACACGGACTTCGCGCGCTTCCCGGGCCTCCGCTGGGCCAACCCCTTGCGCGAAAGCGGGTAGCCCTTGCTCGGGCTAGAATCGCGGCGCGCGATGAGATCACTCCCTGCCGCTCTTCTGGCGCCGCTGATCGTCCTCTGGGCGTTGCCCTTGTCCGGCGCGACGCTGCTGGTGGCCAACAAGTCGGACGACACGGTCGATCTGGTCGATCTGGACTCCGGCGAGTCGGTGGCCACGCTGCCCACCGGACACGCGCCGCACGAGATCGCCGTCTCCGCCGACGGCAAGACCGCGGTGATCTCGAACTACGGTGACCGGGAGGCGCCCGGCTCGACCCTCACGGTGATCGACGTGGCGGGCGCCCGGGTGCTCCGCACGGTGGATCTCGGTCGCCACCGCCGGCCCCACGGCCTGGCCTGGGTCTCCGAGAGCGAGGTGGCGGTGACTGCCGAAGGCTCCCAGCACCTGCTGGTCGTCGATCCGTTCGCGGGCCGCGTGCTGCGCGCGATCGAGACCGGCCAGGAGGTCTCGCACATGGTCACGGTGTGCTGGCGGAGCGGGCGGGCGTTCGTCGCCAACATCGGCTCCGGGACGGTGACGGTGGCGGACCCCCGGGAGGGCGCCAAGCTGGCCGACGTCGCCACCGGGCAGGGAGCCGAGGGCATTGCGGTGACGCCCGACGGCGCCGAGGTCTGGGTCGGCAACCGGGCGGCGGACACGATCACGGTGCTCGACTCGAAGACGCTGGAGGTCAAGGCCACGGTGCCCTGTCCGGGCTTTCCCATCCGCGTGGCGATCACGCCGGACGGGTCGCGAGCCCTGGTTTCGGCGGCGCAGAACGGCGAGGTCGTGCTGTTCGACGTCGCCGAGCGAAAGGAGCTCGCGCGGCGCAAGCTCGACCTCGAGAACGCGGCCGACGCCGCCACGCGCCTCTTCGGCGACCGCTTCGGCGAGAGCCCGGTCCCCGTCGGCCTGGTCGTCGACCCCGGCGCGGACCGCGCCTGGGTGGCGGCCACGCAGGCCGACGTCGTGGTGGTCATCGACACCCGCACCCTCGACGTCATCGGCGTCGTCGAAGCCGGCCGCGAGCCCGACGGCATGGCCTACAGCCCGCTCGACGCCACGCCTGCGGCCGGCGAGTAGGGATCGCCCCCCTCTCCCTCGATCCCTCTCCAACCCCTCGCGGGGGGAGAGGGACGCCGCCCTATCAGATCGCCCCCCTCTCC
>JBFGLX010000415.1:0-2717 GCA_041575955.1 Thermoanaerobaculia bacterium | reverse complement strand
GCCCGCGGCCGGCTCGATGCGCCCGGGTCCGCGAACGGACTCGCGCAGGGCCCCCTCGGCGAGCCACGCGGTGGCGAACTCCGTCCGCCACTGCTGTTCTTTCGGGAACGAGATCTCCGCCCCGGCGCCAGACGCCGCAGCCGCCTCGGCCGCAGCCGAGCCCGGCGAAGCCTCGACGAGACCTCCGCCGGCACCGGCCCCCCCCACGCGGACTCGGCCGGCGGGGATCTCCTCGCTCCGGCCGGTCGTCTCGACCCGGAAGACGACGTCGAGCTCGCCCGCAGCGTCGGGCGCGACCGGCACCGAGAAGATCCCGGGCCGGATCATCTCGTCGATCGAAAAGACCCGCTCGGTTCCGGACGCGCCACGCAGGACCACCGAGACCGTTCCCTCGGTGAGCGGCGAGAAGTCGTCGAGCAGGGTGACGTGGGTGAACGCGATCGAGGTGGTACCCACGGCAAGCAGGCCGGTCTCGGCGAAGATCTCGAACTCGTCGCCCCACGCGGTGACCGCCCAGCTCTCCTCTTCCGCCTCCTCGGAGTGGTCGTGGTCCGGGGCACAGCCGAGTGTCCAGAGGGTCAGACAGGCGGCCAGACCGGCAGCAAGCAAGGCAAAGACCGACAAGTGCTTCTTCTTCATGACGCGCCTCCAGAGGTCAGGGAGCCGCCGGCGGCAACTTCGAGTTGCCGGTGCGCCTCGAGGGCGGCTGCGTAGAGATCGAGAGCGGCGAGGCGAGCGTCGAGCAGGGCGCGCAGGGTGTTCAAAAGATCGGTGACCGTGCTCTCGCCCGCTTCGAAGCTGGCCTCCGCAGCGCGAGCCAGGCCGTCGAGATCCCCGATATCGGTCTGAGCGGCAAGAGCCGACTGTCCGAGCTCTCGATAGGCGGCGAGGGCGGCGGCCAGCTCGCTGCGCGCCCGCCTCTCAGCCCACTCCTCACCGGCCGCGGCAGCGGCGAGAGCCGATTCTGCTTCCAGCCGATCCGCCCGGCGGCGATCGAAGACGGAAATCCTCCAGCCGATCCCGAAGACCGGCCCATCGAAATCGCTCCCTCCGCCAGGCAGGTCGTTCTCGACCGACTTCCAGCCGAGGACTAGCTCCGGAGCTTCGAGGACCCGACGGCTCAGCTCCCCGAGGGATTCGGCCCGCTCCACTTCGGAGCGCGCCGCGAGAACATCGGGGCGGGACTCAGCAACCCGGCTATCGAGATCCGGGGGCACCTCCGGGAGGGCCGGCAGTTCCGGCTTCATCGAGGCGAGCTTCGGACTTTCGTCCAGAAGCCAGACCGCGGCCGTTTCCCGCGAACGAGCCCCCACCGCCCTCGCTTCCGATAGCGAGACCTGCGAGCTCCGGGAGGCGATCTCCAGGCGCTGTGCCGCGAGCAGCGACTCCTCTCCCGCCTCGGCTCGATTCCGCACCCGGCGCGCGAGCTCTTCGAGCCGGCCGCCGTGATCGGCCAGAAGCGACGCCCGGGCCTCGCCGGTGGCCCACGCCGCGTAGGCCTCGCGGACGTCGGACCGAAGCACGAGAAGCCGGGCCTCGAGGCGATGGGCCTCGACTTCGACGCCCGCCTCGGCGACGAGAATCGCCTTCGACCGTCGGCCATCGATCGGCGGCGTCCACGCGAGAGCCCAGGTCGTCTCACGCGCGACGTCCTCCGGGGCCTCGCGGGTGAGCTCGAGCCGTGGGTCGTCCAGGAGCGACGCCCGTAGACGCCGTGCCTCGGCCGCACCCAGGTCGCCACCGAGCGCCCGCGCGGCGGGATGGGCGGCGTCGACGGCGGCCAGGAAGACGTCCTCGCTCACCGTGCCTGGAGTGACCGATCCAAACGCCGGTTCCTCGGCGTCCAAGCGGACCGCGCCTGCGCGCCCCAGCGCTTCGCCGGGCGCGACCGCAAACAACAACAGAATCAGAAGCGACGTCCGTCGCATGGTGCCTCCAATCTGGGACTCCCCAGAGATCTCGAACCTGGATTGCGCACCGAGAGCCGCGTCGGCTAGACCGACCCGGCCGTGTGCGCGGCGGCTACGAGACCCGGATCAGAGGCGCAGAACGCAGAGGCGGTAGAAATCGGGCGGCGCGAGCGCGTTGGGGTCGGGCGGAGGCCCGTTCGCATGGAACAGGCTCGCCGGCCGTGCAGGAGAGCCGGCCGGCGCTACCGCGGTCTGCTGGGACTGGAGCTGCTTACCGAGACGTGAGGGCGTGAACGACGGCGGCGCCAGGTCGTGCACATGGTCGTCCGCGTCGTCCTCGTGGACGTGGCCGTGCAGGAACGCCTCCGCGGCCTGAGCCGCGTGCGAGTGGTCCTGCGGCTCCGCGCCGTGGTGCTCGAGCTCGTGGGCGGCAAGGCCGATCCCGATCGCTGGCCCGAGAGCCAACGTCGCGAAGCAGGCGATCGCGGTCCACCGGCCGTGCGCACGCAACATCGGACGATTGTGGAGGAACCGCCCGAGCAGGTCAAGACGACGTCCCGGCTCACGGGCGCCGCGCGCGACCCACGAGCGCCAGCACCTCCTCGAGCTCCTTGGGCACCGCCGAGCTCAGGATCTCGGGCCCGTCCTCGGTGATCAGCACCGTGTCCTCGATCCGAATGTGCAGATCCCGGTCGACGATCTCGATGATCGGCTCGACCGCGATCACCATGCCGGCTTGAAAGGGCAGCGAGTAGTCGCCGACGTCGTGGACGGCCATGCCGACGAAGTGGCCGGCGCCGTAGGCGG
>JBFGLX010000414.1:0-2726 GCA_041575955.1 Thermoanaerobaculia bacterium | reverse complement strand
TCGGGTCCGCCGCCGCCGAGCATCGACATCGAGAAGCTGACCAACGGCTCCCAGGCCGACCTGCCGACCGATGCCGACGTGCCTTTCGTCATGGTCGGCGACCCGGTCACCTGGACCTACATCGTGACCAACACCGGCCTTGAGGAGCTCCAGAACGTCTCGGTGACGGACGACCGCGGGGTCGCGGTCAGCTGCCCGAAGCCCACCCTCGCGCCGGGTGAGACGATGGAATGCGCGGGTGCGGGCGTGGCGGTCGACCTGGCCGGCAAGGGGCTCGACTTCGAGCCGGTTCCGGGCCTCTGCCGCTCGAAGGAGTCGCAGCCGCTGTACGGCAACGTCGGCTACGTGAGCGGCGTCGGGACGATCTCCGAGCTCACCGTCACGGACAGCGATCCGAGCCACTACTGCAGCGGCATCCCGGAGCTGCCGAAGCCGGGTATCTACGTGCGCAAGCAGAAGAAGGGCCCCGACACGCGCGGCATTCCCAGCGGCACCCGGGCGACGTTCGAGATCTACGTCAAGAACACCGGCACGGTGGATCTGACCGACGTCAAGGTCAGCGACGTCCTGTCGCCCGACTGCGATCGCCAGATCGGCCGGCTGGCCGCCGGCGAGTCCAAGGTCTACAAGTGCACCGCTCCGGCCCTGGCCATCGGTGGCGAATACGTGAGCGACTGCAGCTTCGTGAACGAAGTGGTCGCTACCGGTCAGGGCGGCGGCCGCACGGTGACCGACAGCGACACCTCCACCCTCGAGCTCATGGGTCTGGAGATCGAGAAGAGCTTCACCGGCGTCGACGACAAGGGCGCCAATTTCAAGATCACCGTGACCAATACCGGCTGCGACCTCGACGAGGTCGTGGTGACCGACAAGCTCGCTCCCGACTGCGAGAAGACCTTCGCGCTCGAGGCCGGCCAGGCCAACGCCTACACCTACACCTGCACCATGCCGCTCGAGTTCACCAACGAGGCGTGCGCCGAGGGCGCCGGGGCGGGCGGCACGGTCAGCGCCTGCGGCAGCGTGAAGTTCGTCGTCGGGGACGGCAAGCCGCCCGAGCCGCCCAAGCCGCCCAAGCCGCCGGAGCCGCCGCAGCCGCCGGACAAGCCGACCAAGCCGACCAAGCCGGCCTCGAACTGGCTCCTGCTCCTGGCGCTGGCGCTGCTGGTAGGCGGCGGGCTGTTCGCCTGGAACCGGATGAAGGCGGGATAGCGCCGGAACGGGCGCCCGCGAGTCCCTCTCCCCGTTTGCCGGGGGGAGGGACGTCGCCGGACGCGGCGGGCGGGCACGACACCGATATACTCGGCGGCGTTTCGGGGAGAGCTCGATGATCCTGTCGCTAGCGAATGTCAAGGGCGGCGTCGGCAAGACGACGACCGCGGTCAACCTCTCGGCCACCTTCGCCGACAGCGACCTGCGGGTGCTGCTCGTCGACCTCGACCCCCAGGGCTCGGCGAGCTTCTCGCTCGGCGTCCTGCGCGACGACGGCGAGCCGACGCTCGCCGACGTGCTGCTCGCCGGCGCACCGGTCGCCGGCGCCGTCCGGCCGACCGCGATCTCCGGCCTCGATCTGCTGGCGGGCTCGATGGGCCTGGCGGGCGCCGAGCTCGGGCTGGCCCGCAAGCGCGACCCCGAGACCCTCCTCCGCCGGGCGCTCGCTTCGGTCCGGCGCCGCTACGACGCGATCGTCGTCGACTGTCCTCCCGGGCTCTCGATCCTGACCCTCAACGGCCTCGCGGCGTCCAGCGCCTACATCCTGCCGGTCGTGCCGCACGACCTGGTGCACGAGGCGCTCGATCGTTTCTTCGACGGCTGGGAGCGGCTGCAGGCGCCGCTGCGCAGCAAGCCGGAGCTGCTCGGCATCCTCCTGAACATGGTCGACCAGCGAACCAACCTCACCGGCGAGATGGTCGGGGAGATCCGCAAGGCGTACGGCCGCCGCGTCTTCCGGGCGGAGATTCCGATCAACGTGCGGCTGGCCGAGGCGCCGGGCTACGGCATGTCGATCTTCCAGTACGAGCGCTGGTCCACCGGCGCTCACGCCTATCGCCTGCTCGGCGCCGAAGTGATCCGCCGCGCCCGCACCGCCGGCATCCTGTAGTAGCCTGCCTTCCGGAGCCGGAGTGTTCGAGGGCATTCACCTGCCGACGGTCAACGCGTCGCTCAACGCCCTGGCCGGCGTCTGCCTGATCGCGGGCTTCGTCTTCATCCGCCGGCGCCGGATCGCCCAGCACCGGGCGTGCATGATCGCCGCGTTCGGCTGCTCGGTGCTCTTCCTGGTCTCCTACCTGATCTACCACTATCAGGTGGGCTCGGTGCGCTACCAGGGGACAGGCACCCTACGCACGATCTACCTGAGCATCCTGGCCACTCACACCGTCCTGGCGGCCGCGGTGCCGTTTCTGGCGACGATCACGCTGGTGCGGGCGCTGCGCGAGCGCTACGACCGGCATCGAGCCATCGCCCGCTGGACGCTGCCGATCTGGCTCTACGTGTCGGTCACCGGAGTGGTGATCTACCTGATGCTCTACGGGGGGGGGTAGCGGAGTTGAAGAGCCGCGGCCTCGTGGCGCTCGCCCTGGCGGCGCTGCTCGCCGTCGGCTGCGCGAGAGTCGAGCCGCCGGTCTACGCGCCGCTGGTCGAGCGCTCCGCCCGCCGGCCGGTCGTGCTGGTGCCGGGGGTGACCGGCACCAAGCTGCGCGACCCGGAGTCGGGGCGGGTGCTCTGGG
>JBFGLX010000413.1:0-2727 GCA_041575955.1 Thermoanaerobaculia bacterium | reverse complement strand
GGGCACCATCCCTTCGATGCCCTCGGGCACCATCTTGCCGAGCTCCCCTTCGCTGTGCTGGAAGTAGCGGTCGGCGCTCCCTTTCGACATCGCCGACAGCGAGCCCATGCCGCGGTGGGCCTTGAACGAGCGCCCCTGGTACAGGATGGTCTCGCCCGGGCTCTCCTCGGTGCCGGCGAACAGCGATCCGATCATGACCGAGTGCGCGCCGGCGGCGAGCGCCTTGGTGATGTCGCCCGAGAACTTGATCCCGCCGTCGGCGATCACCGGCACTCCGGCCTCGGAGGCCGCGCGCACGCAGTCCTCGATGGCGGTGATCTGCGGCAGCCCGGCGCCGGTGACGATCCTGGTGGTGCAGATCGAGCCCGGGCCCATGCCGACCTTGACGCCGTCGACGCCGCGCTCGACCAGCGCCTGCGAGCCGGCCTCGGTGCCGACGTTGCCGGCGATGATCCGGGTGTCCGTGAAGCGCTCGCGCACGGCGGCGACCGCCTGAAGCACGCCCGCGCTGTGGGCGTGGGAGGAGTCGATGACCAGAACGTCGACCTGGGCGTCGACCAGCGCCCGCGCCCGATCCATGTAGTCGCCGGTGACGCCGACCGCTCCTCCGACCCGCAGCCGGCCGAGCGAGTCCTTGCAGGCATTGGGGAACTTGATGGTCTTCTCGATGTCCTTGACCGTGATCAGCCCGGTCAGGTTGTTGTCGTCGTCCACCACCAGGAGCTTTTCGATCTTGTGCCGGTGCAGGACGGCCTTGGCCTCTTCGAGCGTCGTCCCCGGCGCCACCGTGACCAGGTTGTCCCGGGTCATCAGCTCGCTGATGGTGCGCTCGTGGTCGGTCTCGAAGCGCAGGTCGCGATTGGTCAGGATGCCGACGAGCTGGCCCGCCTGGTCGGTGACCGGCACGCCCGAGATCTTGTAGCGGGCCATGACCGCCAGGGCCTCGCGGATCTTCTGGTCGGGCCGCATGGTGACCGGGTCGACGATCATCCCGGCCTCGCTGCGCTTGACGCGGTCGATCTCGGCCGCCTGCTCGTCGATCGGCATGTTCTTGTGGATGACGCCGACGCCGCCCTCCTGGGCGAGGGCGATCGCCAGCTGGGCCTCGGTCACGGTGTCCATCGCCGCGGCGACGATCGGGATGCTCATCTCGATGCCGCGGCAGAGCGGCGTGCGCAGGTCGACGAGATTGGGGTGCACCGCCGAGTAGGCGGGCTCGATCAAGACGTCGTCGAAGGTCAGGCCGGGCCGGGTCCTGCTCATACCCGCGCCCGCGCCGGAGCGCCGTGGCACTTCTTGAACTTCTTGCCCGAGCCGCAGTAGCACGGCTCGTTGCGGCCGATCTTCTTCTCCTTGCGCACGACCGTCTGCATGGTCGGCGGCTGCGAGGCCTTCGGCGGGGCGGAGAATCGGTACGAGGGCGCGGCTCCCGCCTGGCGGCGACGCTTGCGCTCCTCGGCCATCTGCTCCTCCGAGACCGGCTGCAAACGGAAGAGCGACTTGATGATCGTGTCCTCGACCCGCTCCTTCATCTCCTGGAAGAGCTCGAAGCTCTCCCGCTTGTACTCCTGCTTGGGGTCGCGCTGGCCGTAGCCCCTGAGGCCGATGCCCTCTTTCAGGTGATCGAGCGCCAGCAGGTGGTCCTTCCAGGAGGCGTCGACCACCCGCAGCATCACGTCGCGCTCGAACATGCCCATCAGCTCGGGCCCGAGCCGCTCGCTCTTGCCGACGTACTTGGTCTCGACCAGCTTCCAGATCTCTTCGCGCAGCTCGTCGCTGCCCAGGCTCTCGAGGTCGAGGCCGGTCTCGGCCAACGGGATGTTGAAGTAGGCGAGGACGTCGGTCGAGATCTCGGCCAGGTTCCAGTCGCGCGGATCGGCCTTCTCCGGACAGTGGTTGTCGATGATGTAGTCGACCAGGTCGCGCGAAATGCGCAGCACGTAGTCGCGCCCCTCGCGCCCCTGCTGGATGTCGCGGCGGAGGTGGTAGATCGCCTCGCGCTGCTTGTTCATCACGTCGTCGTACTCGAGCAGGTTCTTGCGCACCTCGAAGTTGCGCGCTTCGACCTGCTTCTGGGCGCGCTCGATCGCCTTGGTGACCATGCCGTGCTCGATCGCCTCGCCCTCTTCCATGCCCAGCCGGCCCATCAAACCCTGGATCCGGTCGGAGCCGAAGATGCGCATCAGGTCGTCTTCGAGCGACAGGTAGAAGCGCGACGAGCCGGGATCTCCCTGCCGTCCCGAGCGGCCGCGCAGCTGGTTGTCGACGCGCCGCGCCTCGTGCCGCTCGGTGCCGAGGATGTGCAGGCCGCCCGCCTCCAGCACCTCCTCCCGCTCCGCGGCGAAGCCGTCCTGGTAGCGCTTCAGGGCGGCCGCGTAGGCCTCCGGCTCCTTCTCGGGGTCGGCCTCCGAGCGCGCCAGCGCCTCGGGGTTGCCGCCCAGCACGATGTCGGTGCCGCGGCCGGCCATGTTGGTGGCCACGGTGACCGCGCCCTTGCGCCCCGCCTGGGCGACGATCGCCGCCTCCTTCTCGTGGAACTTGGCGTTCAACACGACGTGCGGCACGCCGCGGCGCTTGAGCAGCTTCGACAGCAGCTCGCTGGTCTCGATCGACACCGTGCCGACCAGGGTCGGCTGCCCCTGCTCGTGCAGCTCCTGGATCTCGTCGGTGACCGCGTTCCACTTCTCGCGGGCCGTCCGGTAGACCACGTCCGGGTGATCGATCCGG
>JBFGLX010000412.1:0-2735 GCA_041575955.1 Thermoanaerobaculia bacterium | reverse complement strand
CCGCGGAGGGAGGGAGAGGGATCGAGCGTGAGAGGGGAGATCCGATGGAGCTTGGGTAGAATGGCCCGCGTGTCGACCGGCTCGAAGCTCGTCACGGCGGTGATCGGCGGCGCGCTGTTCATGGCCTACGCGATCTACGTGCGCGGGCTCCTGATCCAGCACGCCCTGATCATCGGCTTCGCCGGCGCCGGCCTGGTCTACTTCGCGCTGCGCGCGGTGGACAACCTCCGGCGGCTCCGATGAGGCGGCTGGTGGCGAGCGCCGCCTGCCTGTCGGCGTGGCTGATGCTGCTCTTTTCCGGCTACAGCCTGGGGGGCGCCGCGCACCTCCTGCTGGCCGCGGCGCTGGCGCTCTTTCCGTGGCGGGCGATCTCGGCTCCCGACGACCCATGCTGACGGCGGTGACCTTCGACGCCACCGGCACGCTGCTGCACTGTCCGCGGCTGGGCGCGATCTACTCCGAGGTCCTCGGCCGGCACGGCGTCGAGGTCGAGCCGGCGCGCGCCGCGCGGCTGGTTCGAGAGGTCTGGACCGAGTTCGACTGCTCGGCGCAGATGGGCCGGGACCGGTTCACCTCGCACGCCGGTGGCGCGCGCGGCTGGTGGCGGCGCTTTCTCGATCGCTTCTGCGAGCGGCTGGGCGCCGCTCCGCCGACCCGCTTCGCCGCCGCCGAGCTCTACGACCGCTTCTCCCGGGCCGAGTCGTGGGAGCTGTTCGCCGATGCGCCACCGCTGCTCGAGCGCCTGGCCTCGTCGGGCCTCGAGCTCGCGGTGGTCGCCAACTGGGACCCGAGGCTTCCGGGTCTGCTCGACGAGCTGGGGGTCGGCGGCAGGTTCGGCCACGTCGTCACCTCGGCCGAGGTCGGCTTCGAAAAGCCGCACCCGGGGATCTTCGAGAGCGCCCTCGCGCGGCTCGGGGTCGAGCCGGAAGCGGTGCTGCACGTCGGCGACAGCCGGCGCCGGGACGTCGAAGGGGCGCAGGCGATCGGCATGCGCTCGGTACACCTCGATCGCTCCGGAGGCGGCGACATCCGCAGCCTCGAGGAGCTCGAGGACGCGGCCGAACGGCTGTGGTACGTTGCCAGCGAGCTCAGATGAGGAGGTGGCGACGCGGCCGCGGGTGGACGTTTGCCTGGATCGCGACCCTCGGGGCCGCGGCCTGCGGAGCGCCGCCCGAGGGCGGTGAGCCGGTCGTCTTCGAGACCGAGGAGATCGGTTCCGCGCTCGAAGACGAGCTCGACCTCTCGACCGACCGCAAGGCGGCGCCGCGCGCCTCCTCGAGCGGCAAGCTGCCGGGCCACTTTCCGGAGGGCCTGCCGGTCTACAAGCCGTCGACGATCTCGGACCTGGGCGTGGGCGAGCGTGGCGACTTCGTCCAGTTCATGTCCCAGGACGGCGCCGACGAGATCCGCGCCTGGTACCGCACGGCGCTCAGCCGCGCCGGCTGGTCGGTCGAGCGGGCCTCGGGAGGAGCTCTGGTGGTCGTCCGCGGCCAGCGCCGGGCGATCATCAAGATCGAAGCCTCGGGACCGGTGACCTTCGTTCGCGTCGAGTACTGAGCGACGCCCTGGCCTCGCTCCCGCCTCGGGGATCCGGCGGACCCTACCGACCCACTCCCCCGCCGGTGACGCGGTGGTTTCCTCCGCCCGGGGGTGCTAGAATGCCCGCGCCCGCGGAGGAAGCGGCGGTCGGCACGACGGCGTTGGGCTTCGCGGGACAGCCATCAAGATGAAGAAACGGCCGCGCTGGACGAGTCTGGCGGGGCAGGGCTTCGAGTTGACGGCTGCCGTGATCGGCTTCGGCCTGGTGGGCTACTGGGTCGGCGGATACCTCGGCAGCGCCCGCAACGGGCTCTTGATCGGCTCGGTCCTGGGAATCATCGGCGGCCTGTACAATCTCATTCGAGCTTCTCTGCGAGAAGTCAATCTACAAGGGCGATCCAAGCAGCGACCATCCGGCACCAGCAGGGAGGACTGAGCCGTGACCCCCGGGCAGCGGCGACCCCTCCGGCGTTTTCTAGGTTTCTTTTGTCTACTGACACTCGTGACACTGGCGCTTGCCGTGCTCGGCTGGCCTCCCACCAGGAGGCTGGCCGGCGAGGGCAGCTTGCGGGCGATGCTCGCGGGCATCGCGGTGAGCTTCGCCGCCTCGATCGGCGGCGGGCTGCCGATCCTCGTCGCGGAGCGCCGGCGCGGCTCGGCGGCGATCCGCGACTCGCTGGCATCGCTGGCCGCCAGGCTCCTCCTGGTGCTCGCCGGAGCGCTCTACGTGCTGCTGCTGGGCGCGGTCGCCAAGGCGCCGTTCCTGATCTGGGTCGCGATCAGCTATCTGCTGCTGCTGCCGATCGACGTGGGCTACGTGGTGCGCGGCGGCCCGGCCGGCGGGAGCCATGCAGATGAGCGCTGAAGCGAGTCCCCTCAGCCACGTCATTCAGCATCCGCTGGTGACCACCGAGGTCGAGCCGAGCCTGCTCGCGCCCAGTGGCGAGATCACCCTGCTCAGCGACCAGATCACGATGATCATCCTGGCGGGCCTGCTGTTGAGCCTCTTCCTGCCGCCGCTGTTCAAGCGCCGCCGCCAGGGCGAAGACGAGATCGAGAGCCTGGTGCCGAAGGGCTTCGCCAACGGCATCGAGGCGATCTGCCAGTACCTGCGCAAGGAGGTCGTCGAGCCCGCCCTGGGCGCGCACACCGACCGCTTCATCAAGTACATCTGGAGCGTCTTCTTCTTCGTGCTG
>JBFGLX010000411.1:0-2776 GCA_041575955.1 Thermoanaerobaculia bacterium | reverse complement strand
CCCCTCGAGCTTGTGATGGATCTCGTGCGTGCTCTTGGCGATCAGGAACAGACCGCCCAGCAGCAGGATCAGATCCCGGCCCGAGATCTCGTTCGCGAAGACGGTGAACAGGGGCGCCGTCAGCCGCACGATCCAGGCCAGCGTCAGGAGCAGGCCGATGCGCATCAGCATCGCCAGCGCCAGGCCGATGGTGCGCGCTTTGGCGCGCTGTCTGCCCGGCAGCTTGCCGGCGAGGATGGTGATGAAGATGATGTTGTCGATCCCCAGAACCAGCTCGAGCGCGGTCAGCGTGAGCAGCGCGATCCAGGCTTCGGGGCTGCTGAGCCATTCCATCGCTCGATCTTACGTCGTCGGCGTAGCCGCGCCATTCGCTAAAGTCACGTCCCGTGCAGGAAGAGCCGACCCTCGATCTCGAAGCGGCGCGGCGCGCGGTCGAGCCGCTCGCCCGGCAGCTCGACCGCGCCGCGCTCTCGCGCTACGAACCGCTAGGCTGGCGCGCCTCACAGGCGAACCTGCCGGTTCTCCATCTCGACGACGTCTCGGCGATCCCGTTCCTGGTCGACATCGAGGGGGTCGAGGAGTACCAGCACCGCGCCCGCCTGCGGGCCGGCGACGGCGACCTCTTCGCCGCCGTGACCGCCCAGGACGGCGCCTACGAGGCCTACTGCCGAGGGCGGCTCGGCCTGGGCGAGGTCGACCTGGTGCTCGCGCAGAGCGGCCCCAACCCGCTGGCGGTGGCCGAGGCCTGCGGCCGGGGCGCCGCTCTGGAGCGGATCGTCGCCCGCGCCCGCCGGGCCTGCGGACTGGTCGTGCATCCCTACATGGGCATCGAGGCGGCATGGGAGCTCGGCCGGCTCGTCTCGGAGCGGAGCGGCACCCGCATCGGCGTGCTGGCGCCGCCGCCGCCGGTCACCTGGGTGGCCAACGACAAGGGCTCCTTCAGCGAGCTGGTCCGCCTGGTTCTCGGCCCGGACCACCTGGTCGAGACCCTGTCGGGCGTCTCCGTCGAGCGGCTCGCCGAGAGCCTCTCCGGGCTCGCGAAGCGCCACCGGCAGGTCGCCCTCAAGCGCCTGCGCTGCGCCTCGGCGATGGGCAACGCGGTCTTCGAGAGCCAAGCCCTGACTCGGATGGAGCGCCCGGCGCTCGAGCGCAAGATCCGCGCCTTCCTCGACCGCACCGAGTGGGACGGCAAAGAGGAGGTGCTCGCGGTCGCCTGGGAGCAGACCGAGCTGTCGCCCTCCACCCAGCTCTGGATCCCGCCGGCCGGCGGCGGGACGCCGCGGCTGGACGGCATCTACGAGCAGATCCTGAAGGGCAAGCGAAAGGTCTTCGTCGGCTCGCGCCCGTCCCGGCTGCCGGCGCGGGTGAACCGGGAGCTGGCGTCGGCGTCGCTGCGCGCCGCCGCCGGGCTGCAGGCGCTGGGCTACGTCGGCCGCTGCTCGTTCGACTTCCTGGTCGTCGGCGATCCCGACGGCGAGTTCGCCATTCGCTTCACCGAATGCAACGGCCGCTGGGGGGGCACCTCGACGCCGATGGCGCTGCTCGATCGCCTGCTCGGCCGGCCGCCCGACGGCCCCTTCGGCCCGCGACGCCCACCCTATCGCGCCCAGGACTTCGTCCACCCGGGCCTGCGCGGCGTGGCGTTCGGAGAGCTCCTGGAGGCGGTCGGAGACCAGGCGTTCGACTCCGCCACCGGCCACGGGCGGTTCGTGTTCTACAACGTCGGGCCGCTCCGGCGGTTCGGCAAGCTCGACGTCATCGCCGTCGCGCCCAGCCAGGAGCGGGCCGAGGCGGCGATCGAAGAGGATCTGCCCCGGCTCCTGGGCCTCGGTTAGTCGAGCTCGCGGCCGCGCCGTCGTTCGATCTCGTCGACAGTCTGTACGGAGAATCGCACTGCCGGCGGCCCCGGTGGCGGCTCCGAGCTCGCGCGCGCGCTGTCGGAGCGGGCTCCGGCGCCCTGTCGTACGCTGGCACTCTCCTTGCCACCCGTCCCTCGCATGACGCCTTCGAGAGAGACTACTCCCATGAACCGAGTCCTGCGCCGGATGGTCGCCGCGCTCTGGCTGGTCGCCTCCGCTCTTGCCGCACAGGAGAGTGCGGAGGCGCCCACCAGCTTCCTGATCGAGACGATAACGGTCGAGAACGCCGAAAAGATATCGCCGCGAATCGTCGTAGCCGAGTCGCTCCTGCGCGAGAACGAGAGCTACACCGAAGCCGAGCTGCGCGACGCCGTTCACCGGATCGTCCGGTTGCCGTTCATCCTCGACGCGGACTTCTCGCTCCGCCGCGGCACCGAGCGCGGACGCTACGAGCTGGTCATCAGCGTGGACGAGACGCGCCGCTGGTTCTTCGGTTTCGACGCCACGACCACCTTCTGGGAGAATCCGATCTCGATCAACGGCCTGACCACGAACGACCAGACCCAATCGAGTGTCGGCCTCGTCGGCCGCCGCTGGTCGATCGGCCGCGAGGGTCTTCTCTTCCTCGCCCTCGGCGGCGACCTCGGCACCCTGACCCTCGGCTACCAGCACTTCGACCTGTTCGACCGAAACGTCTTCCTGAGCATCACGGCGAGCCGATCGGTCTGCGGCACCGCGAGCACGAGTCCGGAAGATCTGGGCGACGACGGCTGCCGCACCGAGCTGCTCGATCTCGGTCTGGACCCGACGCTGAGCACCTGGAGCTTCAACGGCGACGGCAACCGGGCGGAGGCGATCGTGGGGGTTCCGCTCGCCGGCAACCAATCGATCCGCGCGCTGGTAACGCGGCGCGAGAT
>JBFGLX010000410.1:0-2814 GCA_041575955.1 Thermoanaerobaculia bacterium | reverse complement strand
GTGGTGTAGTCGAGCCCGACGATGAACAGGACCTGATTGAGCAGCACGCCGAGGAGGCCGAGCAGCGCCAGCACCGGCAGCTCGCGCGTCGACGGCAAGATCCGGTCGTGGCGCCAGGCCATCCAGAGCAGCAGCGGCGTCGCGCCGAGCACCCGCAGACCGGCCAGCTGAAGCGGCTCGAGCGACTCCAGGATGTCTTTGGCGACCACGTGCATCAGGCCGAAGGTGATCGACACGAACACCAGGGCCGCGTGGACCCGCAGATTCGAGCCGCCGCCCGCGGGAGCTGGGGGGCGCTCGACCGGCGGCGGCATCGGCGCAGGATACCGGAAGCTCTCCTTGCCAGTTCAACCGGCCGGTCGTAGAATCGCGCCACATCCGATTCGCTTGAACGGGGCGCGGGAGTCGGGAGGGATGAGCGCCCGGTAGCCCGTGGCCGGTCAGGGAGTGCCGATGGTGAGCGAACAGAAGGTGAGTCGACTGCGTCGGGCGGGGGCCTGGTTGGTTTCCATGCTGCCGCTGGCGGTGGTCGCAGTGGTGGTGCTGGGCGGCATCTACGGTGGGTGGCGCTACTTCGACGACGAGCCGGTGACCTACCCGCGCTCGGACGATCCGGCGCTGGCGGCGGCGTTCGAAGCGGAGCACTTCACGTACGGCTCGACCGGCGGTGAGCGAGGCTGGAAGCTCCAGTTCGGCTTCGGGATTCCCTACTGGATGTGGATCGCGCTCCCCGAGCTGGTGCCCGAGCTGCTGCCCGACCGGCAACCCGGACGCGGGTACAGCTCGATCGGATTCATCTACGAGGACGACCGCCATCCGGTGTTCGATCTGCCGGTCGGCACCCAGATGCGCCGGGTGCAGGGGGTCGACCGGGTCTACGTGAACTGCGCCTTCTGTCACACGGGCTCGGTGCGCGAGCGGCCGGGCGGCCCCCGGCAGATCGTGCCCGGGATGCCCTCCAATACGCTCAACCTGGGCGCGTTCACCACCTTTCTCGACCGCGCCGCCAAAGCGCGCGAGTTCCGGGACCGCGAGCTGATGGCCAAGATCGCGGAGCTCGAGCACCAGCGCGGGGCGTGGCTGGCGAGGGCCCAGGGCCCGGCCCGCGACCGCTACTGGCCCGAGCCCTGGGGCGTGGTCGACCGGGCGGTGATGCGCTGGGTGGGCGTGATGGCGATGCGCGACCAGCTCCTGGCGCTCATGGGACGCCTGCGCTTCATCGATTTCGGATCGACCGGCCCGGGCCGGGTGGACACCTGGAACTCGCCCAAGGCGCTGCTCGGATTCGACATGTACACTGACGCCGACGGCGACGGCGCACCCGACAAGCCGGACCCGCGCGAGCTGCACGCCAACGTCGACTTTCCCTCGATCTGGAACCAGAAGGCCCGGCGCGGCATGAACCTGCACTGGACCGGCAACCAGTGCTCGACCGACGAGCGCAACCTGAGCGCCGGCTACGGCACCGGCGCGACCCCGGCGACCGTCGACCGGGAGAAGCTGGTGCGCATGGCCGACTGGCTCTGGGACCAGGCCCGGCCACCGGCCTTTCCCGAGGAGCGGATCGACGCCGGCCGGCTCGAGCGGGGCGGCGAGATCTACCGGACCTACTGCTGGGAGTGCCACGGCAACGGCAAGGCGCCGTTCCGCGAGCCCGGCGACGGCGGCCGGGTGGGAGAGGTCGAGCCGATCGAGAAGATCGGCACCGACCGCCGGCACCTCGACTCGTACACGCCGGAGCTGGCCCAAAACCAGAACACCCTCTACGCCGGCTTTCCCGAGCAGGGCGAGGAGTACTGCCGGGAGTACCGCGAGGGCCTCTGCAACCCGGCCCTGACCGAAGAGGAGTTCGAGGCGCTGCGCCAAAAGTACCGTGACGACTGCTACCCGGCGCGCTTCACCCACTTCCGGAAGACCTACGGCTACGCCAACGCGCCGCTCGACGGCGTCTGGCTGCGCGCGCCCTACCTGCACAACGGGTCGGTGCCCAACCTCCGCTATCTGCTGGAGCCGGCGGCCAACCGGCCGACCCGCTTCTACACCGGCTACGACGTCTACGATTTCGACAACCTGGGCTTCGTCACCAAGCCCCTCTGCTCGGCGGCCCACGCCGATCCGAGCTGGTGCGTCGCCGAAGACGGCGGCGAGCTCGCGGTGCCGGCGGGCGCCGGCTGGCGTTACGACACGACGCAGCTGGGCAACGGCAACGGCGGCCACGAGGGGCCGTCCTACGGCACCGAGCTGCCGGCCGAGGACAAGCAGGCGCTGCTCGAGTACCTGAAGACGTTCTGAACGGAGCGACGCGAATGGCGAACTGGAAGAGTTGGTTGCGCAGGGCGGCCCCGTGGATCGTCGGCCTCGTGGTGGTGGGGATCGCGCTCTATGCTTTCTACTGGTACTACTTCGCGCGCGAGGTGGACCAGCCGGAGTGGGTCACCGGCGATCCGGCGATGAACTTTCTCTACGGCTCGATCGGCGGCGAGGCGTCGTCCGGATTCCCGTACTGGATGATCGTGGTCCTGCCGCGGATCTTCGGCGAGTACATCCCCGGTCCCGGCGGCTACGCCGCCTTCGGCCTCCCCTGGGAGGAGGGCAAGGAGCTGCCGGTCGGCTTCTCCAAGAAGCGGGTCGGGTTCGAGCGGGTCGGCTTCAACTGCGCGGTCTGCCACGCCACCCAGTACCGGACCGCCGAGAACCAGACGCCGACCATCGTCGCCGGCGGCGGCAGCCACACCACCGACGTCCAGGCGCTGCTCGAGTTCCTCTCACGCTGCGCCGAGGACGAGCGCTTCAACGCCGACAACATCCTCTACG
>JBFGLX010000409.1:0-2818 GCA_041575955.1 Thermoanaerobaculia bacterium | reverse complement strand
GACGGACGCCCGACGGCGCCGTTCTACTTCAAGGAGGTCGACTCGCACGAAAGCTCGCACACCTGGCAGGTGCTGCGCAGCGAGTTCGATCAGATGATGCTCGACAACGCCGCCGAGCACGGCGTCGAGGTGCGCCGCGGCACCAGCCTGCGCGAGGCGATCTTCGACGGCGAGCGCGCCATCGGGGCGCGACTGAGCGCCGATGGCGAGGTGCTCGACCTGCCCTGCCGGGTGCTGGTCGACGCCACCGGCCAGAGTCACTTCCTGGCCTCCAAGCGGGGGCTGCGCACGATCGAGCCGCATCTGCGGCACATGTCCTACTTCACCCGCTACCGGGGCGCCGAGCGCGGCGAGGGCATCGACGAGGGCGCCACCCTGATCCTCCACACCGAGGGCGGCAGGAGCTGGTTCTGGTACATCCCGCTGCCGAACGACCAGATGAGCGTCGGCGTCGTCGGTCCGGTCGACTACCTGGTCAAGGGGCGCGCGGGCGACCCCGAGCGGGTCTACCAGGAGGAGCTCGCGCGCTGTAAGCCGCTCGTCGCCAAGCTGGCGCGGGCCGAGCGCATCCGGCCGATGCGCGCCACCCGCGACTTCTCCTACCACTCGCGGCAGGCGGCCGGCGAGGGCTGGGTGCTGGTCGGGGACGCGTTCGGGTTCATCGACCCGATCTACTCGAGCGGCGTCTTCCTGGCGCTCAAGTCGGGCGAGATGGCGGCCGACGCGATCCACGGCGCGCTGGCCGCCGACGACCTCTCGCGAGCGCGGCTGTCGACCTTCGAGGACGAGCTGCGCGTGGGCGTCGAGGCGGTGCGCAAGCTGGTGTACGCGTTCTACGACCCCGACTTCCACTTCGCGACCTTCCTCCAGCGCCACCCGAGCTGCCGCGGCCCGCTCATCGACCTCCTGATGGGCAACGTCTTCCGCAGACCCATGGCTGAGCTCATGGAGGCCCTCGACCGGTCGGTCAAGCTGCCCGAGCCGGCGCACACGGCGCCGTAGGCTCGATGTCCGCAACCGATCCAGCGAGCGGGTGCGGGGCGGCGGCCTGCCTCACCCCCCGCGAGGAAGTGGAGAGGGATCGGTGAGGGGGGCGATCCGATGGACCCTCTACGCGGCGCTCGCCGCGCTCTACCTGCTGCACAACGATCTCTGGCTGTGGAGCGACGCGCGGCTGGTGCTCGGGCTGCCGGTCGGGCTCCTCTACCACGTCGCCTACTGCCTGGTGACCTCGGCGGTGCTCGCGATGCTGGTCAGGTGGGCGTGGCCGGCCTTCGACGTCGATGACGTAGGGGCGGGGCTCGACTCCGCCGGGGAGGGCGCGAGGCCCTCCCCCACGGACCGCAGGGACGCCGAGCGCGCGTCGCCGCGCCCCGGGGAGCCCGGCCGGTGATCGTGGTCGCGGTCATCGCCGCCTACCTGCTCCTGGTTCTGGCGATCGGCTTCTCGAGCCACCGGCTGTTTCGCGGCTCGGGCGAGGACTACTTCGTCGCCACCCGCACCATCGGGCCGTTCATCCTGCTGATGACGCTCTTCGGCACCAACATGACGGCCTTCTCGCTGCTCGGCGCCTCGGGCGAGGCCTACCACCGGGGGATCGGCGTCTTCGCCCTGATGGCGTCGTCGACCGCGATCGTCTCGCCGGTGTTCATCTATCTCCTCGGGCCGCGCATCTGGGCGCTCGGCAAGCGCCACGGCTACCTGACGCAGATCGAGTACTTCCGCGACCGCTGGGGCTCGAGCGCGCTCGGCTCGCTGCTCTTCCTGCTGCTGGTGGGCCTGCTGGTGCCCTACCTGCTGATCGGCGTCAAGGGCGCCGGCATCACCCTCGACCAGATCAGCGGCGGCCGGGTGCCGGAGTGGGCCGGCAGCCTGGCGATGTGCGCCGTCGTCCTGACCTACGTCACGGTCGGCGGCATGCGCGGCACGGCGTGGGCGAACACCTTCCAGACCCTGGTCTTCATGTCGCTCGGCGGGCTCACCTTCTGGGTGATCCTCGACAACTCGGGTGGCCTGGCCGGCGCCATGGCGGCGGTGGCCGCGAGCCGGCCCGAGCTGCTCGCGCGCGGCGACCTGATCTCGCCGGCCGAGCTGCTCAGCTATACCGCCATCCCGATGAGCATCGGCATGTTCCCGCACATCTACATGCACTGGCTGACCGCCAACCGCGCCCAGTCGTTCAAGCTGGCGATCGTCGCCTACCCGATCTGCCTGGTGATCGTCTGGGTGCCGAGCGTGCTCATGGGAGTGATCGGCGCGGCGCAGCTCTCCGGCCTCCAGGGCCCGGCGGCCAACACCATCCTGATCCAGCTGATCGGCGTCCACGCCCCCGAGCTGCTGGCGGGCCTGCTCGCCGCCGGGGTGTTCGCGGCGGTCATGTCGTCGCTCGATTCCCAGGTGCTGGCGCTCTCGACCATGTTCACCCGCGACGTCGTCGGCCACTACCGCCGGGAGTTCTCGGGAGGCATGAGCGACCGGACCCAGGTGCTCCTCGGCCGGCTCTTCGTGGCCGGCGTCCTGGCGGTCACCTTCGCGGTCTCGCTGGTCGCCAACCGCAGCATCTTCGCGCTCGGCGTCTGGTCGTTCAGCGGCTTCGCGGCGCTCGCGCCGCTGCCCTTCGCGGCCCTGTTCTGGAAGCGCTCGACCGCCGGCGGCGCGCTCGCCTCGGTGGTCACCGTCGGCCTGCTATGGGCCTGGCTCTTCATGCGCGGCATGGCCGAGCCGGGCTACAAGGTGGCCGGGCTGATGCCGGTCGTGCCGCTGCTCGGCGCCTCGATCGCCGCCCTGGTCGTCGGCTCGCTGCTCACTTCGCCGCCCG
>JBFGLX010000408.1:0-2827 GCA_041575955.1 Thermoanaerobaculia bacterium | reverse complement strand
GACCCTCATCCCGGTGCTGGCGATTCCGGTGTCGCTGGTCGGCGCCTTCTTCATCATGGACGCCGCCGGCTTCTCGATCAACGTCCTGACGCTGCTCGCCCTGGTGCTGGCGATCGGCCTGGTGGTCGACGACGCCATCGTCGTGCTGGAGAACGTCTACTCGAAGATCGAAGCGGGGCTGGAGCCGGCCGAAGCCGGCGTGGTCGGAACCCGCGAGATCTTCTTCGCCGTCATCGCCACCACCGCCGCCCTGGTGGCCGTGCTGCTGCCGATCTTCTTTCTCGGCGGCCTGACCGGCAAGCTCTTCCGCGAGTTCGGCGCCACCCTCGCCGGCGCGGTCGTCATCTCGTCGTTCATCGCTCTCACCCTGACCTCGATGCTCACCACCCGGCTGCTCAAGCGCCGCGCGCGGCAGCCCTGGCTCTACCGCAAGACCGAGCCGTTCTTCCGCAGGCTGACCGAGGCCTACCGGGGCAGCCTCGAGGCCTTCCTCGAACGGCGCTGGCTGGCGCTGCCGGTGCTGGCGCTGTGTCTGGCGGGGATCCTCCTGTTCATGCAGATCCTGCCCGCGGAGCTGGCGCCGCTCGAGGATCGCGGCCGGGTGGCGGTCAGCTTCAAGGCCCCCGAAGGCGCGACCTACGAGTACATGGACGCCTACGTCGAGGCGGTGACCGAGATGCTGCTGGCGAACTACCCCGAGCAGCGCGAGCTGATGACCGTCACCTCGCCCGGCTTCGGCGCCTCGACCTCGGTCAACTCTGCTTTCGTGCGCCTCTGGCTGGTCGACCCGGCGGAGCGCGAGCGCAGCCAGATGCAGGTCGCCGACGACGTCAAGGGGCGGCTCGCGGCCTTCCCGGGCGCGCGCGCCTTCGTCACCCAGGACCCGACCATCGCGGTTGGGCGGCGCCGCGGCCAACCGGTGCAGTTCGTGCTCCAGGCGCCGACGCTGGCGCGCCTCCAGGACGTCCTCGGGCCGTTCGTCGAGCGCGCGCGCAGCCACCCGGCGCTGACCACCCCCGACGTCGACCTGGTCTTCGACAAGCCGCAGCTCCGGGTCGAGATCGACCGCGACCGGGCGCAAGACCTCGGCATCTCGGCGCTCGACGTGGCCGAGACCCTGCAGCTCTCGCTGAGCGAGCAGCGCGTCGGCTTCTTCATCCTCGACGGCAAGCAGTTCGAGATCATCGCCCAGGTCGAGCGCCGCAACCGGGACGCGACGATGGACCTGCGCAACCTGTACGTGATCTCCGGCGACGGCCGGCCGGTGCCACTCGACAAGCTGGTGACGGTCAGCGAAGAGAGCATCCCGCCCACGCTCTTCCGCTTCGATCGCTACGTTTCGGCGACCGTCTCGGCGGGGCTCGCGCCCGGCTTCACCATGAGCCAGGGCATCGAAGCCATGCAGGGGATCGCCGACGACCTGCTTGACGACACCTTCGCGACCACCCTCGACGGCGAGGCGCGCGACTTCGCCGAGAGCTCGCGGGCCCTGCTGTTCGTGTTCGTCCTCGCCCTGGCGCTGATCTATCTGGTGCTCGCGGCCCAGTTCGAGAGCTTCCGCGATCCGTTCATCATCATGCTGTCGGTGCCGCTGGCGCTCGCCGGCGCGCTGTTCTGGCTCTGGTACTTCCAGCAGACGCTCAACATCTTCAGCCAGATCGGCATGATCATGCTCATCGGCCTGGTCACCAAGAACGGCATCCTGATCGTCGAGTTCGCCAACCAGCGCCGGGCGCGCGGCCGCGACATCATGGACGCCGTCCAGGAGGCGGCGACCGCGCGCTTCCGGCCGGTGCTGATGACCAGCCTGTCGACGATCCTCGGCATCCTGCCGCTGGCGCTCGCCCTCGGGGCGGGCTCCGAGAGCCGGGTGCCGATGGGGGTGGCGGTGATCGGCGGCCTCACCGTCGGCACGCTCCTGACCCTCTACGTGGTGCCGGCGATGTACTCCTACCTGACCACCCGCGAGTGGCGGCGCTCGATCTCGGTCGAAGGAGCGGTCGACGTCGCCCGCGAGACCGGCGAGCTCGAGCGGCCGGCGATCGCGCGCTCCAGCTCGAAGATGGAGATGTCGCCCGACGGGACCGCCTGATTAGCACAGTCGGCGGCTCCCGGTCACCGAGCAAGTGCCAGTGGAAGGTGGTCACGATCAGCGAAAGAGCTAGTGCTCCGGCGCGGTCTCGATGCGCACCGCCGGTGGCGCGCCCTCGGGCTCGCGGATCATCTCCACCATGTCGCGGACCGCGTCGGAAGGCGGCGGGAAGAACGGCGTCAGGCCGACCACCAGAGCGAAGTTGAGCAGGGTGCCCACCACGCCGATCCCCTGGGGACCGATCCCCAGGCACCAGTCGGGCATGCCCAGGTAGACGCTGCCGATGATGTAGCCCGCGGTGAAGACCAGCCCGGCGATCATGCCGGAGATCGCCGGGACGGTCCCGACCCGCTTGCTGAAGATCCCGAGCACCAGCGCCGGAAAGAAGCTGGCCGCGGCCAGCCCGAACGCGAACGCCACGACCTGGCTGACGAAGCCGGGCGGAAAGATGCCGAACAGGCCCGCGACGACCACCGCGAGCCCGATCACCAGCCGCCCGACCAGGAGCCGCCGGGCCTCGCTCGCTTGCGGGTCGATCACCCGGTAGTAGAGGTCGTGCGCGACGCTCGAGGAGATGACCAGCAGGAGCCCGCTGGCGGTCGACAGCGCCGCCGCCAGCCCGCCGGCGGCGACCAGGGCGACGATCCAGCTGGCGAGCTCGGCCATCTCGGGGGTCGCCAGGACGATGATGTCGCGGTCCGGCCCGGCCAGCCCCTGAGCGCGCAAGACGGCTCG
>JBFGLX010000407.1:0-2831 GCA_041575955.1 Thermoanaerobaculia bacterium | reverse complement strand
GGCGAAAAAGGCCAGGGCATCCCGTCCGGGGCTGGCTCGCGCCCCATCTGAACGTGGAACACGCGAGAGCCTTGCCAGGCGACAAGGCCTGGCAAGGCTCCGCTTGAGGTGGCTGGACGGGGGCGCTGCGCTTTAGGCCCCGTCTGGGGGACCTGCCAACCCCCAACCTCCGCCCCTGGCCCCGCAGTGCCGCCCGGGCCCGGTGGCCAATCGGACCGACTACCGAGCCGGCGGAACCGAGTGAGTAAGATGTAGACTCGGCGTGCGCGCCCAGGGAATCCAATAGCCACCAGGAGGCAATCGATGCGTGTTCACAGAGGAGTTCTCGTCTTGATGCTCGGAGCCGTGGTTGTTTTCGGCTGCGGCGGTCGCGAGGAGGCCGCTCCGGAGCCGGCGCCCGCGCCCGCGCCAGTCGAAAGAGCGGCGCCCGAGATGATGTCCGCCTCGGCGATGCTGCAGGCGCGGGCGGACCAGACGGCCACCGGCGACGTCCTGTTCGAGCAGCCGGCTGCCGGGGGCCCCGTGAGCATCAGCGCCTCGGTCGAGGGGGCGCCCCCGGGCACCCACGGCCTGCACATCCATGAGACTGGCGACTGCAGCGCCGAGGACTTCACGTCGGCCGGCGGTCATTTCAATCCGGCGGGCGCTCCGCACGGCGGTCCGATGGACGCCGTGCGCCACGCGGGAGACCTCGGCAACATCGAGATCGGCGAAGACGGCAGCGGTACGCTGGAGCTGACCAGCGATCTCATCACGCTGGCCGCCGATGAGGCGACCTCGATCCTAGGCCGCGCGGTCATACTGCACGAGGGCGCCGACGATCTGGTCACGCAGCCGACCGGCGACGCCGGCGGGCGTATCGCCTGCGGCTTGATCACGGGGGGATAGGAGCCAGGGCAGCCACCGTTGGCCGCCATCCCAGACGTGAAGATTCGAGGTCGGACCGGCAGGCTGGATCGGGTCATGAAAATCGCGATCGGCGCGACCCTCATCGCTCTTGCCGGCTGCTCCGCCGACGATCTCGACCGCGGACGGATCGACACGCCGGCGGCCGCCACGTCGATGTGGGTCGAGCTCGATCCGCCTGCGACCGAGGGAGCATTCGCACCCGAGCTCTGGTCCGACGACGAGGGCCTGCTCATGACCTGGCTCGAGCCGCTGGGTGCGGAGCGTGCGGACGGCCACCGGCTCCGGGTCGCGAGCCTGGCCGGGGAGAGCTGGAGCGCGCCGGTCACCATCGTCGAGGGCGACGACCTGTTCGCCAACTGGGCGGACCTGCCGGCGGCCGCGCGCGCCGCCGACGGCACGCTCTACGCCCACTGGCTGGCCAAGACCTCCGCCGAGACCTATGCCTACTCGATCTATCTCGCTCGCTCGCTCGACGGTGGCGATTCGTGGCAGCCGATGGGCAAGCTCAACGACGACGACACCCACACCGAGCACGGCTTCGTCTCGTGGGTCCGGGAGGGCGAGGCGCTGCGCGCGTTCTGGCTCGACGGCCGCGCGATGGCCGACGGCGGACCGATGAGCCTCAGGAGCGCGACCGTCGGCGCCGGGCGCCGCGAACCGGCGCCGGGAGGCGCCGTCGGACCGGTCGAGCTGCTCGACGAGCGGGTCTGCGAGTGCTGCTCGACCGACGCGGGCGTTGCCGCGGGCGGGCCCTACGTCGTCTATCGCGACCGCAGCGACGGCGAGATCCGCGACACCTACCTGGTCGGCCGGTCGGATGACGGCTGGAGCGCGCCCCGCGCCGTCCACGACGGCGGCTGGGAGATCGAGGGCTGCCCGGTCAACGGCCCCGAGACCGACGCCGACGGCGACCGGGTCGTGGCCGCCTGGTTCACCGCCGCCGGGGGAGTGGCGCGGGTGCGGGCCGCGACGTCGACCGACGGCGGGGCGAGCTTCGGAGACCCTGTCGAGATCGACGCCGAAGGCCCCCTGGGCCGGGTCGATACGGTTCTCGACGAAGAGGGCGGCGCCCTGGTGAGCTGGCTCGCCCGCGGCGGCGAGCGCGCTGCGGTCAAGCTCGTCCGGCTCGGGGCCGAGGGGAGCCTCGGCGAGGCTCTCACGATCGCAGAGACCTCGGCCGCCCGCGCCAGCGGCTTTCCCCGCCTTGCCCGTGGCGGCGACTCGGCCTATCTCGCCTGGGTGGATCTCGAAGACGACCGGCCGTCGCGCCTGCGCTTCCGCCGGATTCCGCTCGCGGCTCTCGAACAAGGGTAGAGAGGCTCCCCCCGTCGCGCGACAGCGAAAGTCCGGTCGTGCTGGATCTCTATAAAAAGCGAACAGTCACTCTCTATAGCATTTGAGCAATCGGTCTTTTGGCTCTAGAATCAGCTCTCCAGGCTCCCGCTTCGGTCCGAGGGGTCCGTAGGAGACAACCATGAAGATGAACGTCGATCTGTTTCACGAGGACGTCGATCCCCAGGAGACGCGCGAATGGAAGGAGGCGCTCGTCGAGGTCATCGAGCGCGACGGCCCCGAGCGGGCGCACTTCCTGATCGAGGCGCTGGTCGAGAAGGCCCGCCGATCGGGCGCCTACCTGCCCTACAACGCCACCACCGCCTACGTGAACACGATCCCGCCCCATCTCGAGGAGCAGCGGCGCGGCGACCCCTCGCTCGAGCGGCGGATCAAGAGCATCATCCGCTGGAACGCGATGGCGATGGTGGTGAGGGCCAACCGCGAGGGAGGCAACCTCGGCGGCCACATCGCCACCTACCAGTCGCAGGCCAACCTGATGGAGATCGGGTTCAATCACTTCGTCCACGCACCGAGCGAGGAGCACGGCGGCGATCTGGTCTTCATGCAGGGGCACAGCTCGCCCGGCG
>JBFGLX010000406.1:0-2834 GCA_041575955.1 Thermoanaerobaculia bacterium | reverse complement strand
GTTGGTCGGATGCGAGATCGAGCCGCGCTGCTTCTCGCCGATGGCCGCGTCGTGGCGAAGCTTGAACGCCATGTTGCGCCGCTGGTTCGGCGCCTCGGGGGCGATCTCCACCGCCTCCGCGGCTCCGGGCGCCGCCAGCTTGCCGACCGCGCCGGCGCCGCTCGCCAGCGCCACCGCGCCGCCCAGACCGCCGACGAACTTCCGCCGGTCGAGACCGGCCGCCGGTTCTTGCTTTCGATCCTCGCCTGCCGAGCCGGTCGAGCGATCTTGACTTCGAGTTGACTTGAGACCTTTCATTTGTTGTCTTACCTCTCGCAGGAACTTCGTTGAGGCTCCCCCCGCCACGTGTGGCGTTCATCAACCCGGGTGCGCTTCTGGCCGGGGCGCGGCGGGCGGCGGGGCGCGGGCGCCGGGGGCGCGCGAGGACCGCGGCAAGCGGCGCGACCGAGCGCCAGCCGAAGCGGCAGCCGGCAGGCGGCTCACGCCGCCATCCGACTCGCTCCGCCTCCGCGCCCTCGCACTCACCCGCCGCCTCCACTCGTTAGTCAGGCTGAGTTGATAAAGGGAGCGTAGCACGATTTCCAATCGCGACGCCGGAAAAAATTAGAAAAACTTTATGTTTAATGTGGTGTTTCGAAGGTCGGGCGAACGCCGCTGCCCGCGATCTCGGCGGCGGAATCTGCTACCGTAATGGCCTCGTTCCGAAAGGAGGCGTCGTGATCCCAGGACGGTTCGACTACCACGCTCCCGCGACCCTCGCCGAGGCGGTGGCGCTGCTCGGCGAGCACAGCGGCGCCAAGATCCTCGCCGGGGGCCAGAGCCTGATCCCGGCGATGCGTTTCCGGCTCGCCGTGCCCGAGGTACTGATCGACATCAACGGCCTGGGCGACCTCGAGTACATCCGTGAAGAGGGCGGCCGGCTGGCGATCGGCGGCCTGACGCGCGAGTCGGCGCTCGAGCAGTCCGAGGTCGTCCAGCGCCGCTACCCGCTGCTCGCCGACACCGCCCGGGTGATCGCCGATCCGCTGGTGCGCAACCTGGCGACGGTCGGTGGCAACCTGGCACACGCCGATCCCGCCAACGACCATCCGGCCACCATGCTGGCCTACGGCGCCGAGATCGTCGCCAGCGGACCCGGCGGCTCGCGCACCATCGCCATCGACGACTTTTTCACCGGGCTGTTCGAGAACAGCCTGGCCGACGACGAGATCCTGACCGAGATCCGGATCCCGGCCCCGGGGGCGGGCGCCGGTGGCGCCTACGTCAAGGTCGAGCGCAAGGTCGGCGACTACGCGATCTCGGCGGTCGCCGTGCAGCTGGTGATGGACGGCGACCGGGTGAGCTCGGCGCGCATCGGCCTGACCAACGTCAGCCCGGTGCCGATGCGCTCCGCCGGCGCCGAGCAGGCGGTCGCCCTCCAGCCGCTCACCGACGAGGTGCTCGAGGCGGCCGGCCAGGCGGCCGCGGCCGAGTGCGAACCGTCGGCCGATCTGCGCGGTGGCGTCGACTACAAGCGCGACCTGACGCGAATCCTGACCAAGCGCGCCCTGCGCAAGGCCGCCGAGCGGGCGGCGGGGGGGACGTCGTGAGCCGGCACACCATCACCCTGACCGTCAACGGCGCCGAGGTCACCAGGGAGGTCGAGAGTCGCACCCTGCTGGTGCACTTCGTGCGCGAAGACCTCGAGCTCACCGGCACCCACATCGGCTGCGACACCACCAGCTGCGGCGCCTGCACCCTGCTGGTCGACGGGCGCGCGATCAAGAGCTGCACGATGTTCGCGGTTCAGGCCAACGGCGCTTCGATCGAGACCATCGAGGGCGTGGCCCAGGACGGCGCGCTCCATCCGCTGCAGGAGGGCTTCTGGGAGAAGCACGGCCTGCAGTGCGGCTACTGCACGCCGGGCATGATCATGAGCGCCAAGCAGCTGCTCGACCAGAATCCGGACCCGACCGAGGAGGAGATCCGCTGGGGGATCTCCGGCAACCTCTGCCGCTGCACCGGCTACAACAAGATCGTCGAGGCGATCCGGTACGCGGCGGCGAAACAGGCCGCCGGCGAGGAGGTGAGCTCATGACCCATCTCGACGACCGTTTCGAGCACCACACGCCGGCGCCGGAGGGCGCCTCGGCCAAGGTCGACCTGGTAGGCGAGATCCAGGTCAAGACCCCGGCCGAGATCTGCGGTATGGGCCATCGCATGAAGCGCAAGGAGGATCCGCGCTTCATCCAGGGCAAGGGCCGCTACGTCGACGACGTCAAGCTCCCGGGGATGCTCTACATGGACATCGTGCGCAGCCCCCACGCCCACGCCAGGATCGTGTCGATCGACGACAGCGAGGCCCTGGCGATGGACGGCGTCCTGGCGGTGATCAAGGGCGAGGACCTGAAGGCCGCCGGCAATCTCCACTGGATGCCGACCCTGATGTCGGACACCCAGATGGTGCTGCCGATCGACAAGGTCGTCTACTACGCGCAGGAGATCTGCGCGGTCGTCGCGACCGAGCGCTATATCGCCGCCGACGCGATCGAGAAGATCGTCGTCGAGTACGAGCCGCTCGAGCCGGTGATCGATCCGCACGAGGCGCTCAAGGACGAGGTGATCGTCCGCGACGACAAGGAAAAGAAGACCAACCACATCTGGCACTGGGAGGCGGGCGACAAGGAGGCCACCGACAAGGTGTTCGCCGAGGCCGCGCACGTCGTCGAGCAGACGATGCACCTGCCGCGGCTGCACGTCAGCTCGATCGAGACCTGCGGCATGGTGGCCAACTACAACAAGGCCACCGAGCACATGCAGATCTACATGACCTCGCAGGCGCCGCACGCCCACCG
>JBFGLX010000405.1:0-2845 GCA_041575955.1 Thermoanaerobaculia bacterium | reverse complement strand
GCTCGATCTGGGCCAGCACCTGGTTGGCGAACGAGGCCGACATGACGAAGCTCGGATGGCCGGTGGCGCAGCCCAGGTTCATGAGGCGCCCCTCGGCGAGCATCAGCACGCCGTGGCCGTCGGGGAAGCGCCACTCGGCGAACTGCGGCTTGATGTCGAGCTTCTGGACGCCCGGCACCTTCTTGAGGCCGGCGATGTCGATCTCGTTGTCGAAGTGGCCGATGTTGCCGACGATCGCCTTGTCCTTCATGCGCGCCATCGCCGCGGCGGTGATGATGTCCTTGTTGCCGGTGGTGGTGATGAAGATGTCGGCGGTCTCGACGACCTCTTCGAGGGTCGTGACCTGGTAGCCCTCCATCGCCGCCTGCAGGGCGCAGATCGGGTCGATCTCGGTGATCACGACCCGGGCGCCCTGCCCGCGGAGCGCCTGGGCGCAGCCCTTGCCGACCTCGCCGAAGCCGCACACGACGGCCACCTTGCCGCCGATCATGACGTCGGTGGCGCGATTGAGGCCGTCCACCACCGAGTGGCGGCAGCCGTAGATGTTGTCGAACTTCGACTTGGTCACGGAGTCGTTCACGTTGATGGCCGGGAACAGCAGCGTGCCCTCGTTCTGCATCTGGTAGAGGCGGTGGACGCCGGTGGTGGTCTCCTCGCTGACGCCGCGGATGCCCTCGGCGAGCGCGGTCCAGCGACCGGGGTTGGCGGCGAGCTCGGTGCGGATGGTGTCGAGGATCACGCCCCACTCCTCGGGATCGCTCTGCTCGTCGAACGCCGGCACGTCGCCGGCGAGCTCGAACTCGCGCGCCCGGTGGACGAGCAGCGTGGCGTCGCCGCCGTCGTCGACGATCAGGTCGGGGCCGGAGCCGTCGGGCCAGGTGAGCGCCTCCTTGGTGCACCACCAGTACTCTTCGAGCGTCTCCCCCTTCCAGGCGAAGACCGGGATGCCGGCGGGCTGCTCGACGGTGCCGGTGCGCCCGACCGCGACGGCGGCGGCCGCGGGATCCTGGGTCGAGAAGATGTTGCACGAGCACCAGCGAACGTCGGCGCCGAGGTCGGCGAGAGTCTCGATCAGGACGGCGGTCTGGACCGTCATGTGCAGGCTGCCCATGATCTTGGCGCCCGCCAGCGGACGGGTCTCGGCGTAGCGGGCGCGCAGGGCCATCAGGCCCGGCATCTCGTGCTCGGCCAGCCGGATCTCCTTGCGGCCCAGGTCGGCCAGCGCCAGGTCGGCGACCTTGAACGGCGGCCGGGTGGAGACGCTCTTGGCGTCGGGGGTCTCGGTGAGTACGGTCATTATCTCTCTCCTTGGCGGGTATGAAGTGGAGTCTACTCGGGTTCGTCGAGGCTCGATCGGGCGGGCCGGTTGTCGGCGCCGGCCACGAAAAGTGTCGGTCCCTTGACCTCCGGGTCGGCGGGCAGAATGTTGAAGCGGAGGCGGCTGAAGCCGGCCGCGGCGAGCAGGGACGCGATCTGCTCCTCGGCAAAGCCCAGCCAGACGTGGCCCATCTGCTTGCGATACTCGTCGCGCTCGTGCGGCAGCATGTCGACCAGCAGCAGCCGTCCGCCAGGCTTGAGCGCGCGCGCGGCCTCGCTCAGCACTGCGTGCGGCTCGGCCGAGTGGTGCAGGACCAGCATCAGGGTGGCGGCGTCCAGCTCCCCGTCGGCGATCGGCAGCCGCTCGAGCTGGCCCTCGCGCAGATCGACGTTGCGGTGGCCGGCGAGGCGCGCGCGCGCCGCCTCGAGCATCGAGGAGGAGGCGTCGACGGCGACCATCCGGCTCACGAACGGCGCCAGGCTCTCGCTTACCGCGCCGGTGCCGCAGCCGAGGTCGCCGACCACCCAGTCGGGATCGAGCAGGGCGGGCAGAGCGCGCAGGTCGAAGGTCGCGCCGAAGAGCTCGCGCCGCAGCTCGGCCCACTGCTCCGCGGCCGACGAGAAGAACTCCTGAGAGCGGGCTCGCCGGCGGGCGAGGACGGCGCCGAGGCGCGTCGCGTCCTGCGCGGCCGCCGGACTGTCCGAGATCTCGGCGGCGACCAGCTCCCACAGCTGATGAGCGCTCGGGTCGTCGTCGACCGCCGCGGAGTAGAAGCGGCTGGTGCCCTCGGGGCGAACGGAGATCCAGCCGTCGCCGGCGAGCACTTTCAGGTGCCGGCTGACCGTCGACTGGGGGAGCTGCAGGACCGCGCAGAGCTCGGTCACGGTCAGCTCCTGGCGGCTGAGCAGCAGCACGACCCGGCAGCGAGTCGGGTCCGCGATCGCCGAAAGGCGTCCCAGAATCGCCGGCGGTTCTTTGGTGGGGCCGCTGCTCAATCCCTTCATCCGGATGAAAGGATATACACACTGGTCCCGCCTGTCAAGGGGGACGGGACGACCGCCGTGGGTCGGTTTGCCGGGATCCCCCGGCCTGGACCGGCTCGCGCCCCTGTTGAGAGCGACACCGGTGAGCTCCGGGGAGGGGGCGCCGCGCTCTAGGCCCTGGCCGGGGGCGGGGGATAATGGGGTCGTGACGAGGTGGGCGGTATCGATGGTGATGGCGGCGGCGCTTCTGGCGCCGGCGTGCTCGCCGCCCCAGGGCGGTCCGAGACCCAGCCGGGGCTACATCCTGGTCTCGCTCGACACGCTCGGCGCCCGCCACCTGGGCGCCTACGGCAGCGAGCGCGAGACGAGCCCGTTCTTCGACTCGCTCGCCGCCCGGGGGACCCTCTTCGAGCGGGCGTTCGTTCAGTACCCCTCGACCCTGGTCTCGCACGTCTCGATCTTCACCGGGCTCTATCCTCAGGAACACGGCGTCTACCCGCCGTCGAGCGCGCTTTCGCCGTTGATTCCGAGCCTGCCGGAGCGC
>JBFGLX010000404.1:0-2846 GCA_041575955.1 Thermoanaerobaculia bacterium | reverse complement strand
GCCGCTTCCCGCACGTGGAGCCGGCGGAGCTGTTCGCCGCGCTCGGTCGCTACCTGCGCTCCGTGCACGACGCCGGCGTCTGGCATCGCGACATCTCGATCGGCAACGTGCTCGTCCGCTACGAGGGGACCAGGCTCGACGGCTTCCAGATCGTCGATCTGAACCGCGCGCGGCTCGACGAGCGGCTCGGAGCCTGGCGCCGGTCTCGGGATCTCTCGCGCCTGCCGGTGGTCTGGCCCGAGCTGCGCCAGGCTTTTCTCGGCGCCTATTGGGGCTCGCCGGTGGCGCCGCTCGGGGTCCGGGCGCTCCTCTACCGGTTCCACACCCGGGCCTTCCTGCTCAAGCACTGGTTCAAGAACCACGTGCGGACGCCCATCCGTTCGCTCTTCGGCGGCCTCAAGCCGCGCCGCGCCCACGTGCACATTCCGGAGGCGCCCTCGGGCGTCTCGAGCCGAGACAAGGTGGTCTGGGATCGCCTCTCGGACCAACCCCATCAACACGCGAGCTCGATCGAGAAGTCGACGCTGCGCTTCGCGGATCTCAGGCACCACGCCCGCGCCGCTTGGCTCGGGCTGCCCGCGGTGCCGCGCATCTGGCGTCGCTACCGGCAGCTGCATCGAGATCGCTACCGCCGGCCGACCGAGTGGGCGGGCGTGGGCGTGGCGCTGCGGCCGTGGACGGACGATCCCGCCGCCCAGCTCGAGCTGCTCGACGGGCTGGGGGTCCGCCACGCGCTCGTGCGGCTGCATCCGTGGCAGGAGCGCCACGACGACGAGCTGGCGCTGGCGCGCGAGCTGCACGCGCGCGGCTACGAGCTGGCGTTCTCGCTGCCTCAGAACCGTGAGCTGGTGCGCAACCGCGCGCTCTGGCGCCGGGCGGTCGAGACCCTGGCCGAGCTCTTCCTGCCCTACGGCAGCAGCTTCCAGATCGGGCAGGCGATCAATCGATCGAAGTGGGGGGTGTGGACCTACCAGGAGTATCTCGACCTCGCCGCCACCGCGGCGGAGGTTCTGCGCGCGGCCGGCGAGGTCACCCTGCTCGGCCCGGCGGTGATCGATTTCGAGTTCCACGCCA
This sequence comes from Thermoanaerobaculia bacterium, assembly GCA_041575955.1. Classification (GTDB taxonomy): domain Bacteria; phylum Acidobacteriota; class Thermoanaerobaculia; order Multivoradales; family JAHEKO01; genus JAHEKO01. The sequence continues at coordinate 1,772 of JBFGLX010000404.1, read as the reverse complement.
CCGGCGGAGTGCTCAACCTGCCGCACGACGGCATCCGGTTCGACGCCGCCGCCCACCTGCTCTACGTCGATCGGCGGGGCGCGCCCGAGAACACCCAGCTCGGCTTCGACGCCGTGGACAAGCTGACCCTGGTGCACGCCATCGCCGCCACCAGCCGCAACTGTGAGCCGCGCAGCTGGATCACCGAGTTCAACTGGCCGCTGCGCGAAGGACCCCACTCGCCGGCCGGCAGGGACGTCTCGGTGGACGAGGAGACGCAGGCGAGCTACCTGGTGCGCTACTACCTGCTGACGATCGGCACGGGACTCGCGGAGCGGGTCTACTGGTGGCAGCTGATCTCCCGCGGCTATGGGCTGGTGTCGCCGGGCGACGGTGTCGTTCTCCGGCCGCGGCCCGCCTACGCGGCGCTCAAGACGATGGTCGCTCGGCTCGCCGGGAGCCGCTTCATCCGGCCGCTCGTGGGCGAGGGTCCGGCGCGCCTCTATCTGTACGAGCGCGACGGCGTCGACATCGTGGTCGGCTGGAGCGTTCGCGACGCTGTCCGGGCGAGCCTGCCGCGTCCCGCGGCGGCGGCCACCGACCGCGACGGCCGCGCTCTGCCGCCACCACCGGGGACTGACGTCGAGCTCTCGCCGTCGCCGGTCTACTTCGAGCTGGAGAGGTAGGATCAGCCCGGTGGAGAAGCTCCGCCTCGGTCTCGAGTGGTTCCTCAACCCGGATCACCTGCCGCTCCTGGTGGCGCAGGAGAAGGGTTGGTTCAGGGCCGCCGGCATCGACCTCGAGCTGGTCGAGCCGGAGCGCCACTTCGACGCCATGCAGGAGATCGAGGCCGGACGGATGGAGGTCGCGATCACCGAGCCCATCCACCTGGTCCAGGACCGCGCCAAGGGCGAGCCGGTGGTCGGCTTCGCGCGCTTCCTGCACACCAACGGCGGCGTGATGTTCCTCGCCAGCTCGGGCATCCGGCGGCCGCGCGACATGGCCGGCAAGCGGATCCAGTATCCGGGCGCGCCGGGCCCCGGCGGGCTGGCGATCGTCAAGACCATGATCGAGGCCGACGGCGGCGAGTGCGACCCGCGAGACTTCACGCCGGTCAACAACGGCTTCCTGCACACCGACGCGCTGCTCGACGGCAAGGCCGACGTCGCGACGCTCGTCTTCTATAACTTCGAGGTCGTGGAAGCGCGCGGCCGCGGCGCCAACCCGGGCTTCTTCGCCCTCAAGGACTGGGGCGTGCCCGACTTCTGTCAGCTCATCCTGATCACCAACGAGGAGACCCTGTTCGGGCGCCGGCCGCTCCTTCAGACGGTCGTCGCCCTGCTGCGCCGCGGCATCGACTTCCTCCGCGAGCGGCCGTCCGAAGCGCTCGAGATCTACGACCGCCGCACCGGGGCCTACTCGAAGAACGCCCTCGGCGCCGCCATCTTCGACGCCACGGTCCCCTGCTTCACCCACGACCTGTCGATGAGCCACGACTACTACGCCCGCCTCGGCCGCTGGCTCGAGCAGACCGGCCAGGTCGCCCAGGCCCCGGACCGGTTCGGCTACTGGACCAACGAGCTGGTGGCGTAGGAGGGTACGGCGCCCGCCGCAGAGTCTCGAGCATTCGGAGGCGTCGCGGCCTCGAAGTTCGTGAGCAGCGGACAGCAGAATCCGTCAGGAAGGAGCGGATCGGCAACGATGCGAGTTGTTGACCCGTATCACAATATGAAATAGTATGGGCACCCATATGAAGACAACCGTCGAGATCGCGGACGCCCTGTTCGAAGAGG
>JBFGLX010000403.1:0-2860 GCA_041575955.1 Thermoanaerobaculia bacterium | reverse complement strand
GCCGCCGTAGGAGGCGCCGAGGGCGCAGGCGCGGCCGCCGTCGATCCAGGGCCAGCGCGCGAGCGCCGCCGCCAGGCCCTTCTGCAGGTCCTCGAGCGGCTTGCCGCCCCAGTCGCCGGTGATCGAGTCGGTGAACGCCTGGCCGTAGCCGACCGAGCCGTGGAAGTCGATCATCACCACCGCGTAGCCGGCGCCGGCGTAGGGCTGCGGGTTCCAGCGGTAGTGGAAGTCGTTGTCGAACGAGCCCTGGGGGCCGCCGTGGATCAGGAACGCCAGCGGGTACTTCTTCGCCGGGTCGAAGTCGGCCGGCCGGATCAGGTAGCCGTGGACGGTCTCGCCGTTCCAGCCGGCGAAGGAGAACTGCTCGAACTCGCCCATCCGGGTCGCGGCGAGGCGCTCGTCGTTGAACCGGGTCAGGCGTTTGACGTCGCTGCCGTCGGCCTTCATCGAGTAGAGCTCGACCGGCGAGCGCAGGTGGTCCATGCCGAACACGAGCCGCTCGCCCTTCGGCCCGACCGGCGCGGGCGAGCGCACGTGGCCGCCGTCGGTCACCTTGCGGACCGCCCCGGTGGCGACGTCGATGGCGAAGAGCCGCACCTCGCCGACGTCGGCGGCGGTCGTGTAGAGGGTCTTGCCGTCGGGCGCGAAGACCAGCCCGCCCGGCGAGCGGTCCCAGCCCTCGGTCAGGACCCGGGTCGGGCCGTCGGGCCAGCCCTTGACGACGACCCGCAGCCGGTCCGACTCGAATCCCGGGCGCTTCATCGCCAGATAGGCGAGGGTCTTGCCGTCGGGTGAAAAGACCGGCCCGGTGTCCCAGGCGGGATTGTCCTCGGTCAGGTTCCTCGGCGCCGCCGAGCCGTCGGCCGGCGCGTGGTAGAGATCGAAATCGGTCGACCAGGGCTCGCTCGCCCCGGCGACGCGAGCGACGAAGGCGAGCCCCTTCCCGTCCGCGGTGAAGGCCACCTCCTCCATGCCGCCGAAGGGCTTCGACGGCACGTCGGCGTCCATCCCCTTCGTCAGATCGACCGGGTCGCCCTCACCCGAGATCGGCAGGGTGAAGAGGTGCGAGCGGCGCCCGTCCTTCCAGGCGTCCCAGTGGCGGACGAACATCCGGTCGTAGACGTGTCCGGTCGCTTTCGACTCCGCGCGCGCGTCGAGCCGCTCCACCGTGCAGGCCACGGTCTCGCAGTCGGGGAAGACCTCGAGCGCCAGGGCCAGCCGGTCCCCCGCCGGCGAGACCGCGAAGCCGCCGACGTCGAGCGCGAGCTTCGTCACCTGCCGCGCCTCGCCGCCGTCCGGCCGGATCACCCAGACCTGCGAAGACCCCGAGCGGCTCGACAGGAAGTAGACGTGCTTGCCGTCCGGCGACCAGCGGGGGCTCGAGTCCCCCGCCTCGTGCGCCGTCAGCCGCCTCGGATCCGAGCCGTCCGTGCCGACGAGCCAGAGGTCGGTGAGCCCCTTGTTCGCCTCGAGGTCGGTCGTCCGCAGGGTGAACGCCACTTGCTTGCCGTCCGGCGACACCTGCGGATCCGAGATGCGTTCCATCGCCAGCAGGTCGTGGACGGTGAACGGGTGCGTCTCCTCGGCCGGCACGGCCGTCGCCAGGCAGAGAGACAGGGACGAGATCACAAGGACTGCCGATCGCATGACTGGTTTCCTCGCAGGGGATGGGGGGTCTTCGCGAGCCGGGTGGATCTTACCGCAAGGGGTCGGCAGCGAGATCGTGTCCGGGCCACGCATGCACCGAGGTCCCTGCTGGTGGACCGAGTCTCAAATTTGTGATAATCTGCTTAATAGCAGAATCACGGAAAGGTCGCAGTGCAACGAAGAGTGTCGTCGCAGCGGGGGACCGGACGCGTGCCGCTGTGCTCCGCCTTTCCAGAAGGAGGTCGAAGATGAGACGGCAAACCCTGTGGGTCCTTCCCCTGCTCGTGGTGGCCTTCGTGCTGGTCGGGCCGGCCTGCGGCCAGGAGGGCAAGGAGGAGCGCACCAGCAACGAGCCGACCCCGGCCGAGATCGAGGCGCAGCAGCCGGCCGAGCTGCTCGCCGCCGCGAAGAAGTGGAGGGAGGTCCTGGAGTGCAGGCTGCAGCGGCCCAGCGAGGTCAAGCGCTTCCACGTGAGCTGCACCGGCGCGACGCTCCTCGACGTGCGCATCACGGACTGCTGCATGGCGGGCGATCACTGGGAGGTGAAGACGAAGAACTGGGACCGGGCGCCGAACACCGCGGTGACCACCTCTCCCGGTCCGGTCGGCCAGTACGGCCTGACCTCGAGGGTCTACAACTACGGCGGCACGGCGCTGAACCCGGGGCACCTGAACGCCCTGGTCGAGTGCTCGTACCTCCACGGCATCGACATCTTCTCGGCGGGCTCGTTCATCACCTTCAGCAGTGACGGCAACTGCACGGTGACCGATCTCGGCATGAGGGACGCGATCCACCGCAGGCCGTAGCGAGACAGCAGGACGGAAGGCGCTCCCGGCAGGCTCCGCGCCCGGCGCGGGCCGCCGGGGCGCTCGATTCCGGCTACTGCCGCCGGAAGTGGATCGACAGGTGGTAGTAGACGGCCACCGGCCGGCCCCCGAGGGTGGCGGGCTCGAAGCGCCAGGTGCGGACGGCCTCGATCGCCCGCTCCGTCAAGCCGAGGGGGAGGTCCTTGACGACCCGGATGTCGATCACCCGGCCCTCCCGGTCGATCGTCGCTTCGAGGATGACCGTGCCCTCGACGCCGGCGAGCAGCGCCGCCCGGGTATAGGTGGGCTGGACGCCGGAGAGCCGCACCGGCTTCGTCATGTCGCCGCCGAATCGGAGGATCTCGTTCTGCGGCGCCGGCGGCGCCGGGATCTCGGCCGGCAGGGCG
>JBFGLX010000402.1:0-2860 GCA_041575955.1 Thermoanaerobaculia bacterium | reverse complement strand
GCAGGGTCAGGTCGTCGGTGTACTTGCCCTTGCCGGTGATCAGCTCGGGGTCTTCCCGGCGCTTGACGGCGGTGCCGAAGACGCTGGCCATGTCACTCCCCTTTCTGGGCGGCGGCCATGACCGACCTGACGATGTTGTGGTAGCCGGTGCAGCGGCAGAGGTTGCCCTTGAGCGCCTGCCGCACCTCGCGCTCGGTCGGGCTGGCGTTGCGAGCGAGCAGGTCGGCGGCGGCCAGGATCATCCCCGGGGTGCAGTAGCCGCACTGCAGACCGTGGCAGTCCCAGAAGGCCTGCTGCAAGGGGTGGTACTCGCCGTTGCTCTCGAGGCCTTCGATCGTCGTGATCGAGGCGCCGTCGGCCTGTACCGCCAGCTGGGTGCACGACTTGACCGCCTGACCGTCGACCAGCACGGTACAGGCGCCGCACAGGCTGGTCTCGCAGCCGACGTTGGTGCCGGTGAGCTCGAGCTCTTCGCGCAGGAAGTGGACCAGCAGCCGCCGCGGCTCGACCTCCCGCTCGAACGGCTCGCCGTTCACTTCCACCTTGATTCTCACTCCCATGGGCGTCCCGCTCCTTTCTCCCGGCCGCGCGGCGACCGCTCGCGGAGAACGGCGCCGGTCAGCCGGCGACAGACCCGATCACCCCGGGGCGCGGACCTTCGCTCGCGGCCCCCGGGCGGCCGTTGGGCTGCAACTCTCCCTGACCCAGGCTGATTTCTTATCACACCCGCGGGCGCGCTGTGTAGCGGCTCAGGAAGTCTGGTCGGCCGTTCGCGGACCGGGCTGGAGCGTCACCAGGGTGATCGCCGTCAGCAGGATCGCGGCCCCCAGCCACTGCCACGGGCCGAGCACCGAATCGTTGAGCAGGAAGTCGAACAGGATGGCGGAGAGCGGCAGGCACATCTCGCAGATCGCCGAGATCCCCGCCCGCACCCGGGTGAGGCCGAAGTAGTAGAGGAAGAGCGCGCCGCTGCCGGTGGTGGCGCCGATGACCAGGATCAGAAGCCAGTTGGCCGCGGTCACCTCCGAGAGCGCCAGGCCGCCGCGCGCGATCCACAGCAGGACGAGCGTGATGGCGACGGTCATCCCGTAGCGGCCGAACGTCGCCTGCTTGAAGTCCAGGGCGTGCAGCAGGCGCTTGCCCAGGACCGTGGCGGAGCCGTAGGAGGCGGCGGCCAGCAGCGCCCACAGCGCCGCCAGGCCGGTACTCGAGCCGCCGTCGAACTCGGGCGCGCGCGCTCCGAACGTGAGCAGATAGGCGCCGGTCAGGGCGAGGGCGGCGCGGCTCAGCATCCGGGCGGTGAGCCGCTCACCGAGCAGGAGAGCGGCCAGCAGCAGGGCGAAGACCGGCTGCAGCTTCTGCAGCAGGACGACCACGCTCAGCTGGTTGAACTCGACCAGGAAGAGGGCGCGGACGATGGCGAAGGTGCCGAAGACACCGCCGGCGAGCGCCACCAGGGCCAGGTTGAGCCACTCTCCCGCCGTCAGGGCGCCGAGCGCCTTGTACGATCGGAAGAGAAAGAGCTGCATCAGCAGAAACGGCACCGCGTGCAGCAGGAAGACCACCTGCAGGACGTCGAGGTTGTGCAGCCGCGGCGTCAGCGCGACGCCGTCGAGCCCCCACAGCGTCGCCGAGACGCAGATCGCCAGGGCCCCCAGGATGCTGGAGCTAGCCCGCATGGCTCACCGACTTCGTCGCCGGGCGGTGGGGGTGCCTGCAGCTGCAAGGCCTGGAACGCATGAGGCGGGAACAATACGCAATTCGGCGCCTGGATGCAGCCTCGCGCAGGGGGCCGGCGGACGAATTCGCTGTTCCAATCGACGTTCCCGGCTGTCTACCAACCCGGGAGCGGTGCTCGAAACCGATTCCCTTCTTTGTGGAAAAGGTAACCGACCGCGGATGAGAATCTCTTTAGGGTGGCCCCAATTCGAGCACGCGAGGCTCTCGGGTCGACAGCCGACCGGCAAGATCGTAGAGTCGGCGCGACTCGTGGCATTCGCGAGTGGCGAGGCAGAGCTCATCCGGGGGGAGAAGACACGGAGGTATGGTCATGAGTCGTAAGAATCTGGTAGCAGTTCTGGTTCTGGGAGCGGTCGCCGTCGTCGGCGGCCTGGCGTTGAGCGTGGCGGCCGAAGGCCGGGACGCGCTCACCCTGCGGGTCAACGACGCGATCGGCGAGCCGGGCGGCATCGTCGCCGTGGTAGTGCGGACCTACGCCTCGCGCCCGGTCGGGCAGGGCCAGATCTGCCTGGTGGCCGGAGGCGCCATCGCCCGCTCGAGCCATTCCGTGGCGGGGACGCCGTTCGCGGGCCTGGTCGAGTCGGTCGTGTTCTCGAGCCGCAGCGACGTGCTCAGCGCTGCGGCGCTGAAGACGACCGGCCGGGGGCAGGAGGTGCTGCTGCAGTTCTCGTCCGACTCCGGCACCATCAACGCGGCCGACGGACCGCTGGGCGTCCTCTACTTCCGCCTCCGCGACGACGTCCGGCCGGGCCAGGTCTTCAACGTGTCCATCGACCTTGCGGACTCGGCGCTGTTCGATCCGGCGGGCAAGCCGGTCGCGGTCGAAGCTCGGGGCGGGGAGCTCGAGGTGCGGGCAAGCCGCGACGCGTTCAAGATCGAGGTGGACACCCACCGGGTGCGACCGGGCGGCATCGAGGCGGCCGGCCTCGAGAGCTTCGAGCCCTTCGCCATCGGCAGCGGCCAGATCGCGATCCTCTACGACCCGGAGATCGCCGCGCGGCGGGTCAAGGTCAAGATGCCCCGGCAGCAGGGCTCGCGCCGATTCAAGGTCGATCGGTCGGTTCCCGGCCGCCTCCTGGTCACGTTCAGGTCGCCGAGGAAGGACCTGAACCTGGTCCCG
>JBFGLX010000401.1:0-2885 GCA_041575955.1 Thermoanaerobaculia bacterium | reverse complement strand
GGCACCACCAGGCCGCCGGGGGTGTCGACGGCGAACCCGAGATGGTAGTAGCGCTTGAGCACCAGGTGCTCGCCGTCCGAGTCGAGCGAAGCGTTGAGCGCCGGATACTCCCTGAGCGCGGCGACCACCGCCTTCATGATGAAGGCGAGCGGCGTCAGGCTGATCCCGCGCTCCTTGGCCGCCGCCTTCTGGTCCTGGCGGAAGGCCTCGAGGTCGGTGATGTCGGCCTCGTCGTTCTGGGTGACGTGCGGCACGTTCACCCAGCTCGCGTGCAGGCGAGGACCCGAGATCTTCTGGATGCGGCTGAGCGCGACGCGCTCGATCTCGCCGAAGCGGGTGAAATCGATGGTCGGCACCCGCGGCAGCGAGGCGCCGCCCACGGCGGACTCGGCGAGCGATCTCTTGACGAACGCCTGCACGTCCTCCTTGAGGATGCGCGACTTGCGGCCGCTGCCCCGCACCCGGGTCAGGTCGACGCCGAGCTCGCGCGCGAAGCGGCGCACCGCGGGGCTCGCGTAGGCCTTGCTGAAGGCAGACGGATCGATGAAGGAAGCGGTCTCGGCGGCGGCTTGCGCGGGCGCCGGCCCGCCGGCCGTCGGCCGCTCCGGTGGCGAGGGCGCGGGAGCCTCGCCCGAGGCTTCCGGCTCGCCTCGGAGAGGGGCGGCCTCCTCACCTGTGGGCTCCGGTTCCGGCTTCGGTTTCGACGTGGCGTCGTCCGGTGCGGCGCCGGCGTCGTCGGCCACGTCGAGCGTCAGGATCAGAGCCCCCTGGCCGACCTTGTCCCCCGCCTTGACCTTGACGTCCTTGACCGTGCCGCCGAACGGCGCCGGCACGTCCATCGTCGCCTTGTCGCTCTCGAGCGTGATCAGCGAATCTTCCTTGGCCACCGCGTCGCCGGCGGCGACCAGCACCTCGATGACGTCGACCGCGTCGAAATCACCGATGTCGGGAACCAGAACCTCTTTGACTTCGCCCATGACTCGACTCTCGCCTCAGACCGTCCACGGGTCGGGCCGCTCCGGATCGACCTCGTACTTGGCGATCGCCTCGGCCACCCGCTGGCGCTCGATCGTGCCCTCGTCGGCCAGCGCCCGGAGCGCGGCGATCGCCACGTGGTAGCGATCGATCTCGAAGAACGAGCGCAGCCGCTCGCGGGTGTCGCTGCGGCCGAAGCCGTCGGTGCCGAGGGTGACGAAGCGACCCGGCACCCACGCCCGGATCTGGTCGGGAAAGGAGCGCATGTAGTCGGTCGAGGCGACGACCGGACCGTCGCGCCCTTCGAGACAGCTCTCGACGTAGCTCTTGCGCGGCGTCTCCGCGGGGTGCAGGCGGTTCCACCGCTCCGCCGACAGGCCGTCGCGGCGCAGCTCGTTGAAGCTGGTGGCGCTCCAGACGTCGGCCGCCACCCCGAAGTCCTGGGCCAGCAGGTCGGCGCCGGCGAGCACCTCCCTGAGGATCGAGCCGCAGCCCATGAGCTGCACCCGCGGGCCCTTGCCGCCCTCGGGGCCGTCGCCCTCGCGCAGCAGGTACATCCCCTTGCGGATGCCCTCCTCGGCGCCCGCCGGCAGCGGCGGATGGACGTAGTTCTCGTTGAAGACCGTCACGTAGTAGAAGACGCTCTCGTCCTCCTTGTACATGCGGCGGAGGCCGTCCTGGAGGATGACCGCCAGCTCGTACGAATAGGTGGGATCGTAGGCGACGCAGGACGGCACCGTCGACGCGTTGATCGGGCTGTGTCCGTCCTGATGCTGGAGACCCTCGCCGTTGAGCGTCGTGCGGCCGGCGGTGGCGCCCAGCAAAAACCCTCGCGCCTGCATGTCGGCCGCCGCCCAGATGAAGTCGCCGATGCGCTGGAAGCCGAACATCGAATAGAGGATGAAGAACGGGATCATGTGGATGCCGTGATTCGAGTAGCTGGTGCCGGCGGCGATCCACGACGAGAACGCGCCCGCCTCCGAGATCCCCTCCTGGAGGATCTGCCCCTTCTTGTCCTCCCGGTAGTAGGCGAGCTGGTCGGCGTCCTCGGGCTCGTAGAGCTGGCCGAACGGGGCGTAGATGCCGAACTGCCGGAACATGCCCTCCATGCCGAAGGTGCGCGCCTCGTCGGCGACGATCGGCACGATGTGCTCCTTGAGCTGCTTGTCGCGCGTCAGCGCCATCAAGAGGCGCACGAACGCCATCGTCGTGGACAGCTCGCGGTCGCCGCTGCCCTCGAGCACCGAGCCGAAGATCGACAGCTCCGGGGCCTCGAGGGGCTCGGCCGACACCCGGCGGCTCGGCAGATAGCCGCCCAGGCGCTTGCGTCGCTCGTGCAGGTAGCGCATCGGGGCGCTGTCCTCTTCGGGCTTGTAGAACGGCAGCTCGTCGACCCGCTCCTCGGAGATCGGGATGTTGAAGCGGTCGCGGAACTGGAGCAGCGACTCTTCGCCCATCTTCTTCTGTTGGTGGGTGATGTTTTGGCCCTCGCCCGACTCGCCCATGCCGTAGCCCTTGACCGTCTTGGCCAGGATGACGGTCGGCCGGCCGGTGTGCTTGACGGCGGCCGCGTAGGCCGCGTAGACCTTCTGCGGATCGTGGCCGCCGCGCTTCAGCCGGTAGAGCTCCTCGTCCGAGAAGTCGGCGACCAGCTCCTTGAGCTCCGGGTACTTGCCGAAGAAGTGCTCGCGCACGAACGCGCCGCCGCGCGCCGCGTACGCCTGGTAGTCGCCGTCGAGCGCTTCCTCCATGCGCTGGTGGAGCAGCCCGGTCTGGTCCTTCTTGATCAGCGGATCCCAGTTGCTGCCCCAGATCACCTTGATGACGTTCCAGCCGGCGCCGCGGAAGACCGCCTCGAGCTCCTGGATGATCTTGCCGTTGCCGCGCACGGGACCGTCGAGCCGCTGCAG
>JBFGLX010000400.1:0-2886 GCA_041575955.1 Thermoanaerobaculia bacterium | reverse complement strand
CCCATCGCCGTCCACCAGCAGACGTGAATGCCGGCCTCGAGCGCCCCGGGCGACAGGCCGCCCATCAGGCCGGCCACCAGCGAGGCGCTCGGCAGCCAGGGGTCGCTCTCGCCGCGCTCCGCCAGGTGGAAGGCGGTACCCACCCAGCGGGCACCGACGTGCAGCAGGATGAAGCCGCCGACGATCAGCGAATCGCTCCTGACGCCACCGGCGGCGACCCGCGGATGGAGCTTGACCGCGGGGTTGAAGGTGAGCGCCCGGGGCTTCTGCACGAACCGCCGCAGCAGCAGCAGCACCATGCCGGCGAGCACCAGGACGCTCAGGAGGTCGGACAGCAGGTTGAACGGCCCGGCCCAGCCGCCGCGGCCGAGGGTCGTCCAGCCCTCGACGTAGCCCTCGACGAGGTCGTTGACGTTGACCAGAAGATAGAAGCTGAAGCCGAAGAAGATGAAGGCGTGGAAGAGGCTGACCCACGGGCGGGTCTTGAACACCGGCCGCTGCAGGCCGACGTCGACCAGCGCCCGGACGAAGCGCGCCACCAGCCGATCGCCGCGCGCCGCCGGCCGGCCTCGGCGGACGACTCGAACGATCTCCCGGAAGCCGCGGTAGGCGAGCGCGCCACAGACGACGACCAGCAGGAGAAAGGCGATCCGTTCGGGGGCGCTGAGCATCTCCTCGTGGTCAGGCCTAGGCTAGCCCTTGCGCTCTTCGATCGCCTCGGTCAGCTCCTCGCAGACGTCGAAGAGGTCCTCGACCAGGCCGTAGTGGGCGTAGTTGAAGATCGGCGCGTGCTTGTCGGTGTTGACGGCGACGATGGTCGCCGACGACTTCATCCCCTCGATGTGCTCGGGGGCGCCAGAGATGCCGAGCGCCAGGTAGACCTTGGGGGCGACCTTGAGCCCCGACTTGCCGACCTGGCGGTTCTTGGGCAGCCAGCCGGCGTCGATCAGGGGGCGCGAGCCGGCGACCGCGGCGCCCAGCGCCCCGGCCAGCTCCTCGGCCACCTCGATGTCGTCCTTCGAGCCGATGCCGCGCCCGATCGCCACCAGGATCTCCTGGGCGGTGATGTCGACGTCGCCCGCCTCGGGCTCGATCAGACGCTTGAAGCGCACCCGGCCGGCGGCCGGCGGCGCCGCGACGCGCTCGACCGGTGGCGCGCCGGCGGCGCGGCCGGCGTCGGCCGGAAACGAGCCGGCCAGCACGCTCACCACGCTCGGACCGTCGCCCAGCTCCGAGACGACGTTCATCTTGCCGCCGTAGAGCTGGCTGGTCGCCTTGAGGGCGCCGCCGCCTTCGAAGGCGATGCACGACGCCACGTGTCCGAGGCCGGCGCGGGTCGCCACGGTGGTCGCGAGGTCCATGCCCATCGCGGTGTAGCCCACCATGGTCAGGCGCGGCTGCCGCGCCTCGACCACCGCCTGCAGGGCGGCGGCGTGGCTCTCGGGGTTGAAGTCGCCGAGGCCCTCGCCGGCGACGGCGACGACGCCGTCGGCGGCGCCCAGTTCGGCGACCATCTCGTCGCTGCCGCCGATCAGCACCACCTGCGCGCTGCCGCCGAGCTCGCCGGCGAGCGCCTTGGCGGCGCCCAACATCTCGAACGTGATGTCGGTCAGGGCGCCGCGCAGATGCTCGGCGACCACCAGCACGTCGTTCGCCATCAGATCACTCCCTTCGACTCGAGCACCGAGAGCAGCTCGTCGACGCCCGCGAGCATCTGGGCGCCGGCACCGGTCTCCGGTGGACGCATCTCGACCACCGTCAGACCGCCGCCCCCGCCGCCCGTGACCGCTCGGGTCTCGAGCGTCGAGCTCTGCTGCATCTGGCGCACCTTGGAGACCGGGGCGTAGCGCGGCGACTGCCGCGCCGCCTGGATGCCCAGCACCGCCGGCAGATCGACCTCGAACTCGGCCTCGTAGCCGCCCGAGTACTCCTTCTCGACGGTGACCGCGGCGCCGCTCGCGCGCACCGAGGTCACGACCTCGATCGACGGCAGGTCGAGCGCGGCCGCCACCATCGGCGCGAGCTGGCCGTCGCGGTCGTCGGCCGCCTGCACGCCGGTCAGGATCAGATCGTGGGACTCGCCGGCGAGCACCTCCTTGAACAGCGCGGCCAGTCCGCGGTTGCCGGCGTCGCCACCGGCGCCGGTCACCTTGAGCGCCCGGTCGGCGCCCTTGGCCAGGGCGGTGAACAGCAGCTTGTCGACACCGTCGCCGTCGCGGGCGATCACGGTCAGCTGGCCGCCGGTCTCCTCCTTGAGCAGCAGCCCCTCCTCGAGCGCGTGGTCGTCGAACTCGTTCAGGGTCAGCTTGACCAGCTCGGCGTCGAGCGCCCGGCCCGAGGCGTCCACCTCGAGGTCCTCGACCAGGTCGGGCACCTGCTTGATCAGGACGATGACGTTCATTCGGACTCCATGCAAGCGTCCAGGATCTCGATGATGTCGAGCACCTCGAGCTTGCCGTCGTTGTTGGTGGACTTGACCGCGTCCTCGAAGCGCGACACCTCGTACGGGCAGCAGACCGCGAGCACCTCGGCGCCCACCTCCACCGCCTCCCTGACGCGGTTCTCCGACAGACGCTCCATCTGATGCTCGGCGGCGTAGCCGTCGAGCCACATGCCGCCGCCCCCGCCGCCGCAGCAGTAGCCCTGCTGCCGGCAACGGAACATCTCGAGGAAGTCGATCCCCGGCACCGCCTCGAGCAGGCGGCGGGGCGCGTCGTACTCGCCGTTGTGCCGCCCCAGGTAGCACGGATCGTGGAAGGTGACCTTCCTCTCGAAGCGGCCGGTCAGGAGCGGCGCCAGCCGATCGAGGCGCTGGGACAGGAACTGCGTGTAGTGCTCGACCGGGAAGGTCTGCCCGCCGTTGAGCTTCGGATACTCGTTCTTGAT
>JBFGLX010000399.1:0-2891 GCA_041575955.1 Thermoanaerobaculia bacterium | reverse complement strand
GCCCGCCTCGCCCACCACCTGCTCAGGGTGAGCGCGGAGGACGCCCGCGAGCTTGCGGCGGCGATCGTGGAGGTCAAGGAGAAGCTCTTCTACTGCTCCTCCTGCAACGCCATCACGGCGATCGATCCGTGCTCGATCTGCACCGACCCGCAGCGCGAGCGCTCCACGATCTGCGTCCTCGAGGAGCCGTTCAACATCCAACCTATCGAGCGCACGGGCGAGTACCGCGGCCTCTACCACGTGCTCCTGGGCGCGCTTTCGCCGCAGCGCGGCATAGGGCCCGATCAGCTCAAGGTCGCCGGCCTGCTGGCGCGCCTCGAGGGCGTCGAGGAGGTGCTCCTGGCGACCAACCCCAACGTCGAGGGCGAGGCGACGGCGCTCTACCTGGCGCGGCTGCTCAAGCCGCGCGGCGTTCGCGTCACCCGCCTTGCCTTCGGCATGCCGGTCGGCGGCGACATCGAGTACACCGACGAGGTGACCCTGGCGCGGTCGCTCGCCGGACGGCGGGAGATCTAGCCTTGACGTCCGCCAGCCGGCTCAAGATCGCCTTCATCGGCTCCCACGGCGTCGGCAAGACGACGCTCTGCTACGGGCTCGCCGCGCGGCTCAAGGCGCGCGACCTGTCGGTGGAAGTGGTGCGCGAGGTGGCGCGGCGCTGCCCCCTGCCAATCAACCAGGAGACCGGCGTCTCGGCGCAGTCCTGGATCCTGCTCACGCAGATCGCCGAGGAGCTGTCCGCCGAGACCCACTACCCGGTGGTGATCTGTGACCGGAGCGTGCTCGACAACTATGTCTACATGCTGCTCGCCGCCGGCAACCAGCCCCACCTCGAGCCGCTACTCGAATCGTGGCTGCGGTCGTACGGCCTGCTGGTCCGCATCCCGATCGTCGACACGCCTTCGGCCGACGGTATTCGCGCGACCGATCCGAGCTTTCAGCGTGCGGTGGACGAGCGGCTCGCCCTGGAGCTGGCCCGGCGATGCCTCTCGGTTCTGGAGCTCGACCCCGAGAACCGCGACGGCTGGCTGGCGGCGGTCGAGGAGGAGGCGTGGCGGCTGCTGCGGCCGCCGCAGCTGCGGCTGCTCTAGCCTGACCAGCCGTGGGTACGCTCGAGATCGTCAGCCTCGCGGTGACCTTCGCGGTCATCGTCGCCGGCCTGCTGGTTCTGCTGGTGATCGTGAGACAGACGCCGCGCAGCGCGGCCGGCGCGCTGATCGGCCGTGGCGATTTCGCCGGCGCGCTCAGCTCGGCCGAGCTCGGTCCCCGGGCGGGCCGCGACGAGCTGCTGGCCGCCGCCGTCGCCGCCAAGCACCTGCTGCGGCTCGAGACCGCCGAGGCGCTCGTCCAGCGCATTCTCGAGGTCGACGACGGCGACGGCGAGGCCTGGATGGAGCGCGGCCTGATCGCCGCTTACCGCGGCGACAACGCTCGCGCGGCCGAATGGCTGGCCTCGGCCGAGCGCCACCGCTCCGACCTGTTCGAGTCGATCACCCTCCACCGCGCCTGGGTCGAGCTCAGGAGCGGCCGGGGCGGCCCCGCGGCCCGGCGCTTCGAGGAGATCTCGGCGCCACTCGAGTCGAAGCTGCGCAGCGACCTCGGGCCCGGTGATCCGCTCTTCGCCGAGTGGTTCTTCCAGGCCGCCGACCTGTGGCAGGAAAGCGGCGCACCCGACAAGTCCGCCTGGGCCAGGCAGGAAGCCCGCCGCTCGGCGCCACAGAGCGCCCTGGTCGCCAGATTTACCCAGCCCGACCGCGAGCGCTGACGTCCGGACGCTCGCGGCGCGCTCTTCGACGGAGCGAGTGCCGTTTTTTCGGAGGCGCCGCCTCGCAAATCCGGCGCCTCCGGCGGGGAATGCGTAACAGACATGGGCCGCGCGGGAGACCACAATTCTGCTGTGCCGGCCACCTCCCTGTTCAAGCGCCTCGAGCTGTTCGCGCACTTGAACGACAACCAGATCGAGCAGCTCTCGCGCGAGGTTTCCGAGAGCCGCTACGCGGCCGGCGCGAAGCTGGTCGCCCGCGACGACGAGTCGCGCGAGATCTATCTCGTGGCCGAGGGTTCTCTCCGGGTCTGGGCGGCGACCCCGATCGGCGACTTCGAGTTCACGCGGCTGGCGGAGGGAGATCTGTTCGGCGAGGTCAATTTCATCGACCGGCTGGGCCGCATGGGAGAGGTGCAGGCGCTCACCGACGGCAAGCTGCTGATCTTCGACCACTCGTCGATGGCCGCCCTGGCGGATCTCGACCCGAAGTTCGAGCGCGCGCTCTACTGGTGCTTCTGGAAGAGCCTCTCGGCCAAGCTGCGCGCGGCCAACCTCCACCTGGCCCGCTTCTTCTCACCGGGCGTCACCGCCGGCTCGCGCACGCGCCTGCCGAAGACCGCCCCGCTGGCCAGCGACTCCCACGTGGACATGGCCGCCCGGCGCGACCTGTTCCGGGAGCAGCGCCTGCCGAGCATGGAGATCAACTTTCTCTCGTCGCTCGCGACCGAAGAGACCTACCTGCCCGGCGAGACGATCTTCCTCGAGGGCAACGACGGCGACAAGATGTACGTGGTCGCCGAAGGCCAGGTCATGATCAGCAAGTCGATCGAAGGCGCCGGCGAAGAGGCGCTTTCGTTCCTCAAGCGCGGCGACTACTTCGGCGAGATGTCGCTGATCGACAAGCAGCCGCGCTCGGCCGACGCCAAGGCGCATCCCGAGGAGGGCGCGGTCGTCCTCGGTCTGCGTCACGACGTCGTGGAGCAGATCCTGGACATCGACCGCCTCTCCTCGATCCGGCTCCTCAAGATCCTCTGCCGCATGGCGGCCGAGCGCCTGCGCAAGATCAACGAGAAGCTCCTCGGCTGGCATCTGTTCAGAGGCGGCGACCTGGCCGGGCCCCCGGAGCTCG
>JBFGLX010000398.1:0-2925 GCA_041575955.1 Thermoanaerobaculia bacterium | reverse complement strand
GCCATGATCTTCAGGCGGCTGGTGATCGCCTCCTTGAGCTTGAGCGGCGGCCGCATCATCTCGTAGAGGATGCCGTCGATCCGGTAGCGGATCCGGTACTCCTTCTCGTACGGCTCGATGTGGATGTCCGACGCGCTGCGCTTGATGGCGTCGGTCAGGAAGATGTTGACCAGGCGGACGACCGGCGCCTCCTCGGACTGCGCCTCGAGCGCGGCGAGGTCCATCTCCTCTTCGTCGTCGAGCACCTCGAGGTCGGCGTCCTCGCCTTCCACCAGGTCTTCCATGACCTTCTTGAGCTCGATCGAGTGGGTGCTGCCGTAGTACTTGTCGATCGCGTCGGTCAGCGCGACCTCGGAGGCGACCACCGGCTCGACGTTGTAGCCGGTCATGAACTTGATGTCGTCCATCGCGAAGACGTTGGTCGGATCGACCATCGCGATGGTGAGCTTGGCGCCCGCCTTCGAGACCGGCAGGATGGTGTACTTGCGGCAGACGTCGGGCGGGATGATCTTGAGAATCGCCTCGTCCACGTCGACGTCGCCGAGCGCGATCGCGGGCACGCCGTAGCGCTGCGACAGGAACTCGACCAGCTCGTCGTCGTCGAGCATGCCCAGCTTGATGAGGTGCGTGCCGATGCGGCCGCCGTCCCGCTTCTGGGCGGTCAGCGCCTCTTCGAGCTGCTTGCTGGTGATCTTCTCAGCCTGGACGAGCTGTTCGCCGATGCGACTCAAGACACTCCCTCTCCAAGACAAGTGACGCTTGCGCGGCCTTCGATCTTCCAGGACGCGGAAGATCCCGCAGGCAGACCCTAGCGCCCGACCGCAAAACTGGCTGTGGAATCGTTAACTGCGCACCGGAAATCCGGGGACAGGCACGCTATTTCGAAAGAGATTACTTACAACTGGCCGGTCTCGAGTATCTCGAGGGCGCGCTGGACGACGGTGGCGGGCGGGATCTCCAGCAGGCAGGCCTTCGGCTCGTCGAAGCGGCGGTGACAGAAGCTGCACGGCAGTCGCTTCCAGAGTGTCCGGTGGGGCGCGCCGTAGGGGCCGTGGCGTTCGGGATCGGTCGGACCCATCAGGCAGAGCACCGGCACCCCGAGCGCGTGAGCCAGGTGGAGCGGGCCGGTGTCGCCGCCAAGCACCAGCCGGGCGCCGCGTAAGGCCGCGGTCAGCCGTTCGAGACCGCCGGCGGGCATGGCCCGGGCCCGCCCCCGGCTGGCGGCGGCGACCGCTGCGGCCGCCGGCTCCTCGCCCGGGCCGGGGAGGACGCGGCTCTCCGGGCCGCCCGCCTCGGCCAATCGGGCCGCCACCTCGCCCCACCAGGCGTCCGGATAGCGCTTGTTGGCCCAGCCGGCGCCGGGCAGGATCGCCGCGTACCGCTCGGCGCCGGCCGGCTCCGGCACGGCCGCGGGCAGCAGGCGGCCGCCACCGAAGTCGGCGGCCTCGAGCGGCAGGCCGAGGGCCGGCAGGAGCGACATGGACCGATCCACCGCGTGCGTTCCGACCGCCGCGCAGCCCTCGCTCAGCCAGAGGGCGCTCGAGGGCTCGCGACGGAACCGCCGGGCGAGGCCGATCCGCCGATCGGCCATCGTGAGGGCGGCGATGGCCGCCGACTTGTGGTTGCCCATCAGGTCGAGCACCACGTCGGCGCCGTAGTCTTGGAGCTCGGACGCGAAATCACGCACGCCGCGGACGGTGGCGGCCGACAGGGGACTCCGGCGCCAGGTCCGGGTGCGGGCTACGATCGTCCGGTCGACGTCCGCGTGCCCGCCGACCAGCGACTCGAAGGCCGCCTCCACGACCCAGCCGATCGTCGCGTCGGGCAGGTGCCGGCGCAGCGCCGTCAGCACCGGGAAGGCGTGCACGATGTCCCCCAGCGCGCTCGTGCGGACGATCAGGATGCGCATTGCTAGCGAAGGTCAGGCTAGTCCGGAATCCGCTTGATGGCGCCGATCAGGTCGGTCGTCGAGTGGTCTTTCGGGTCCCCGACGAGCGCCGTCGTGCCGCCGTACGAGCGCACCACCTCGTACTCAGGGACCTGCTCGGGCGTCTGGTAGTCGGGACCCTTGCAGTGGACGTCGGGCCGCAGCCGCTCGAGCAGCTCGGCCGGCGAGTCGCCCTCGAAGACGACCACGAAGTCGACCGGCTCGAGCGCGGCCAGAAGCTCGGCGCGCTCGTGCGCGGGGACGACCGGCCGCCCGGGCCCCTTCAGGCGCGCGACCGACGGGTCGGAGTTGATCGCCACGACCAGAACGTCGCCCTGCTCGCGCGCGGCGCGCAGGTAGCGGAGATGGCCGACGTGTAGAACGTCGAAGTGGCCGTTGGCGAACGCGATCCGGCGCCCCTGGCGCTTGAGCTCGCCGACGCGGCGGGCCAGCTCCTCCTCGGTCAGGAGTCGACCCACTGCATCTCCCTCAGTGGCCGTCCGTCCGACTCGACCGCCGCCGCCAGCTCCTCGGGCGACAGGGTCGCCGTGCCCAGCTTCATCACCACCACGCCCGCCGCGTAGTTGGCCAGCAGGGCGGCCTCGAGCGGCTCGGCGCCGGCGGCGGTGGCCAGGGCGAAGGTCCCGATCACGGTGTCGCCGGCACCGGTGACGTCGGCCACCTGCTCGGTGCCGTGGACCGGGATGTGGGCGGCCGCGCCGTCGGCGAACAGGCTCATTCCGTGGCTGCCCCGGGTGATCAGGAGGAATCGGGCGCCGAGCTTCTGGCGCAGGTCTTCGCCGCGCGCGTCGAGATCGACCGCGATCGGCGAGGGGCCGCCGGCGAGGAGCGCCAGCGCCTCCTCCTCGTTCGGCGTGGCGCCGTCGAGGCCCTGGAAGGCGTCGAGGCGATAGCGACTGTCGCACAAGACCTCGCCGCCGGCGCGGAGCGCCTGGCGAATCGCCGCCACCAGGCCGGGCGTAACCGCGCCGTAGCCG
>JBFGLX010000397.1:0-2926 GCA_041575955.1 Thermoanaerobaculia bacterium | reverse complement strand
CAGCCACACGATCAACGGGCACTCGGTGGTGCTGCGGCTCGGCCGGGGCAACGTCCACTTCTTCCTCGGCGGCGACCTCAACACCCACGCCGAGGAGCGGCTGCGGCACCACGTCGAGGCGGATCCCAACCGCACCCTGCGCAGCGAGATCCTCAAGGTCCCGCACCACGGCTCGCACGAGTTCGAGCAGGAGTTCCTCGACCAGGTCCATCCGGTGGTGTCGGTGGTCTCGTCGGGAGACGAGAACGCGGCCAAGGAGTACGTCCACCCGCGGGCCAACCTGATGGCGGCGCTGGGCCGGGCCTCCCGCGGCCCGATGCCGCTGGTCTACTCGACCGAGCTCGCCGCCTTCTTCACCTACCGCAACTTCGTGATGCCCGAGCAGCACCAGACGGTGAGCGGCGTCCTGAAGGACCTGCCGAAGTCGAAGCGCCGCGGCGGCTTCCACGCCTTTCAGCGGTTGGTGTGGGGCGCCGTGCGGGTGCGCACCGACGGCGAGCGCGTGCTGACCGCGGTCGAGTCGGCGAGCGCCAACGTCAAGGAAGCGTACGCGTTCAAGGTGGACACCGGCGGCAACGTCACGGTGGACGACTACCAGCTGATCTGACCCGCGGGCGATCTGGCCTGACCTAGGCCCGCGGCTCGAGCGTCGCGAGCCGCCGCTCGAGCAAGCGCCGCTCCGGCTCGCCAGCCGCTCGTACAGCGACGAGCCCACGGCCTGGAGCTCGCGTAGCCCACACGCGCCCGCCTACGCCACCGGCGGCGGCAGCTCGGCGGGCGGGGGGTCGGCGACGGCGCAGACGGCGGTCGGCTCGGCGCCGTTCCACTGCACCGCCAGCTCGACTCCGTGCAGGCTCCGGCAGAGAACCGGGTCGGCCGGGCGGATGAAGAGAAAGACGCGCTGACGGGGTCCGAACGTGGGCAGGGCGACCAGGAGGATCCTGGGCGTGACGCGGGCCAGGGACTCGGAGCCCGCCGGCAGCCGCAGCGGCGGGCCGGGCGCGCTCGCCTGCAGGACCTGCAGCATGGCGAAGCCCGGCGCTCCGGCCAAAGTCTCCCCGACCGCGTCCCGCTCCACCGACGGCTCCCCCGGGAGCGGCGTCGACGCCGCGATCCCGGCGACCCAGACCGCCAGCCAGGCCCCCAGCGCCAGCCCGGTGGCGATGACCAGCAACAGGACCCAGCCGCTCCGATCCCCGTTGTCCTTCATGCTGTGGTTCTTCGGCCTCTCAGACCTGATACGTGCTGCGCCCGGCCAGGTTGCCCGCCCGCGGGGCGAGACGACTCCTCTCTGTAGGAGCCTTTCGACGGCGGCGATCATTCGTATTGGGTCGCACTTCGGTCGCGCTTCGGTCGCGCTCTGGGCGAACTCCGGGGCGGCAAGAGCGTTTCCTGCCCGCTGTGACGGAATCCGGTCGCCGATTCTCACCGGCTACAGCGAGTTGAGCGCCACGAAGGCGCCGCCGTTGCGCTCACACAGGAGCCTCATGAGCGTGGCGAAGCGGACGCCGGTGTGATCGCCCACCGTGGTCACTGAAAAGACCGTCGGAAAGCCGATGGCGTGGATGCGCACCGGGCGCTCGCCCCGGGCGTCGGGCCGGTTGATGCGGTCGACGGTGGTGATCACGTCGTCGATCGACTTGCCGGTGAACTCGTCGCCGAACACGTAGATGCTCACCTTCTTGTCGGGCGCCGCGAAGGTCCGGATCGCCCGGGTGATCCCTTCGACCGGGCTCGAGTTGCTGAAGACGTTCCAGCTGGCGAGCCCCTCGAGCATCGCCTTGCGGCGGATCGGCGTGTCGGGGATCCACTTGCCGGCGTAGTAGCTGAACATGTACTGGCCCATGTCGTTCATCACCTGCATGCCCTTGACCCTGGGATAGGCGTCGAGCACCTGCTCCATCTTGCGCATCACCAGCGGCCAGGCGAAGCTCTGCATGCTGCCCGAGGTGTCGATGACGAAGATGATGTACTCGCTGTCGACCGGGATGCCGCCGATCGGCGAGCTCGGCTCGCGCCGGCGCGGGGCCGCCTCCTGCTGCTGGAGGCGCTTCATCTCCTCGGTCAGCTCCTGCTGGGCGGCCAGCAGCCGCCCTTCCAGGATGTCGTCGACCTCGGCGAACTGACGGGTGGCCGCGTACTGGCCCTGGATCGCCGAGAGATCGCCGCGCAGGCGCGCGATCAACTCCTCCTCGGCCGAGATCTGCTCCACCCGGCTGCGCAGGCGACGCTCGAGCCGCGCCGTCTCGCCGCGGATCTCGACGAGCTCCTGTTCGAGCTTGACGATCAGGCGGTCGAGGTCGGTGCGCGCGTCCTCGAGCGCCCGCGGCTCGCCGATCTTGCTCAGCACCAGGAGCAGGACGATGGCGCCGAAGCCGCAGCAGATCGCGTCCAGGAACGAAAGGCTGAACGAGGCCGCGTCGCGGTCGCGCCGCCGTCTCACGGCCAGTCCTCCGACGGGGTGAGAAACGAGCCGCGGGTGGCCATGGCGAGGCGCCAGTAGGAGCTGGCGGCGTCGGGGTCGCCCTCCATCGGCAGGAGGATGACGTTGACCGGGATTCGCCGCGAGAGCTGGCCCAGGGCGTCGTCGAACAGCCGCCGGCGCTGCTTGGCCGAGACCGTGCCGCCGCTCGACGGGTTACGCCCCTGGGTCGGCAGGCCGTCGACGATCAGGGTCAGGTTGTCGGGCGCCGGGCGCATGGCGCTCACCGCCGAGAGCGCCCGGTAGAGGTTGGTGCCGCCACCCGGCACCTGGCCGCGCACCGCCGCCACCGCGTCGTTCAGCGCCTCGGCGCTGCCGCCGTCGAGCCACTGGCCGCCGGTGCCCTCGACCGCCGGCTCCGCGGCGTCGGCGAACGTGTAGACCTGGAAGCTGCTGCCGCGCGGGATCTGGGTGGCCAGCCAGTCGACGGTCGCCACCGCCCGT
>JBFGLX010000396.1:0-2930 GCA_041575955.1 Thermoanaerobaculia bacterium | reverse complement strand
GACGACGTGGTCGTCCTGGACGAAGGTCTCGATCTCGTCGCGGTCCATGAGATGCGCGCGCACGGCTCCGGGCTCGGGGTCGTGGGCGCGGAAGCCGACGTAGAGATTGGCGTCGTCGTAGGCCAGCAACACCTCGGTTTGGACCGGCGCCGGCGCGTTCTCGGCCGGGAACCACTCGTAGTCGAGGGTGACCCGCAGCGCCCCCGCCCAGGCCGGGTCGTCGAGCGCGCCGTCGATCTTGACCGGCGCCGGTGCGCGGGCGATGCGAGGCAGGTCCGGCTCGGCGAGGCCTCGGGAGGCCCAGGCCAGGAGAAGGGCAAGCGCCACCAGCTCTGGGGCCGGCGATCTTCGTAACCGCACTGCCGGGTTATACGGGAGTCGACCGCCTCAGGTTACGTTTCGGTGCCCACCCTGGCGGGGTGTCGACAGGAGCCGCGGTTCCTGAGAGCATCGGAGGCGAAGCCAACGGAGAGCCCACGATGTCCAAGACCCGAATCGAAACCGACAGCCTCGGCGAGGTCGAGGTCCCCGCCAACGCCTACTACGGCGCCCAGACCGAGCGCGCGCGGCAGAACTTCCCGGTCAGCGGGCTGCGCTTTCCGCGCCGGTTCATCGCCGCCCTGGGGATGATCAAGGGCGAGGCGGCGGCGGTCAACGCCGAGCAGGGGCGGCTCGACGCCGAGCTCGCCCGAGCGATCCGGCAGGCGGCCGGCGAGGTGGCCAAGGGCGAGCACGACGACCACTTCCCGCTCGACATCTTCCAGACCGGCTCCGGCACCTCGAGCAACATGAACGCCAACGAGGTGATCTCGAACCGGGCGATCGAGATCCTGGGCGGCGAGCTGGGCAGCAAGTCGCCGGTGCACCCCAACGACCACGTCAACGCCGGCCAGTCGTCGAACGACGTCATCCCGACGGCGATCCACGTCTCGGCCTACGGCGCGGTCGCCGAGGATCTGCTGCCGGCGCTCGACCACCTCGCCCTGGCGCTCGAGGCCAAAGCCGAAGAGTTCGACGACGTGGTCAAGATCGGCCGCACCCACCTCCAGGACGCCGTGCCGGTGCGGCTCGGTCAGGAGTTCGCCGGCTACGCCCGGCAGGTCCGCAACGGCATCGCCCGGCTCGAGTCGTCGCAGACGCGGCTGGCCGAGCTGGCGCTCGGCGGCACCGCGGTCGGCACCGGCCTCAACGCCCCGCCCGGCTTCGCCGAGCAGGTGATCGCGCGGCTCGCCGAGCGCACCGGCCACCCGTTCGTCCAGGCGCCGAACCTGTTCGAGGCGCTGGCGGCCAAGGACGCCGCGGTCGAGACCTCGGGCGCGCTCAAGACGGTCGCCGTGTCGCTGACCAAGATCGCCAACGACATCCGCTGGCTGGGCTCGGGGCCGCGCTGCGGCATCGGCGAGATCTCGCTGCCGAGCCTGCAGCCGGGCAGCTCGATCATGCCGGGCAAGGTCAACCCGGTGATCCCGGAGTCGGTGCTGATGGTCGCCGCCCAGGTGATCGGCAACGACGCCACGATCGCCGCCGGCGGAATGTCCGGGGTCTTCGAGCTGAACGTGATGATGCCGGTGATCGCCTACAACCTCCTGCAGTCGGCCGAGTGCCTGGCCAACGCCTCCCGGCTGCTCGCCGACCGCTGCGTGTCGGGGCTCACCGCCAACCGCGAGCGGGCGCGAGAGATGGTCGAGACGTCGCTGGCGATGGTCACCTCGCTGGCGCCGAAGATCGGCTACGACCGCGCCGCCGAGATCGCCAAGGAGGCGTTCGCCACCGGGCGCACGGTGCGCGAGCTGGCGCGGGAGAAGGGCGTGCTGCCGGACGACGAGCTGGATCGAGCCCTGGACGCGCGCGCCCAGACCGAGGGCGGAGTCCGCTCGGATTGACCTGTTGAGATTCTCCGCCCGCCTGAGCGCCCTCTGCGTCACCGGCACGCTGCTGGCAGGCTGCGGCTCGCCGGAGTCGCAGCCGCGGCAGCTGCCCGAAAAAGGGTCTCAGGCCTCCGAGCTCTGGGGCGACGCGGGCGAGCGCTGGTCGCCCCGCGGCCGGCTGCCGGACTTTTCGCACGCCGGCTACCGCCAGGGCGAAGAGACGATCCCGGACGTGCCGGTGGCGGCGAACGTGCGCGACTTCGGCGCCGTCGGCGACGGCGCGACCGACGACAGCCGGGCGTTCCTCGACGCGCTCGAGGCGGTCGAGCGCGGCGCGATCTTCATCCCGGCGGGCCGCTACCGGCTCACCCAGGTGCTGCGCCTCGAGCGCAGCGGCGTCGTCCTGCGCGGCGCCGGCCGCGACGACACCGTGCTCTACTTCCCCGAGCACCTCTACGCGGTCGAGGGGGTGGGCCCGCAGCTGAGCCCGTACGGGCCGTACGGCTGGTCGTGGAGCGGCGGCTTCGTCTGGGCCGAGGGTCCTGCCGACGAAGAGCGGCTGCTGACCCGGGTGACCGCAGCCGCCAGCCGCGGCGACGAGTCGATCGCGGTCGCCGACACGCGCGGCATCGAGGCCGGCCAGATGATCCGGCTGGTGCAGTACGAGAGCGACGGCTCGCTCACCCTGCACCTGCACGACGGCCATCCGCTGGGCGGCAAGTGCCTGGTGGACGAGCCCGGCTTCAAGATCGTCGACTGGGCGCTCGAGGTCGACAGGGTCGAGCGCCGCCGGCTCCATTTCGGCCGGCCGCTGCGGCTCGACGTCAAGCCCGAGTGGGGCGCCGAGATCCGGGCCTACGCGCCGGGTCTCCAGGAGGTCGGGGTCGAGCACCTGACGATCGAGTTCCCGCCCACCGAGTACAACGGCCACCACAAGGAGCCGGGCTACAACGGCATCCTCTTCCAGGGCGTCTACAACGGCTGGGTGCGCGACGTGGCGATCGTCAACTTCGACGCCGGCATCCACTTCTGGTACTCGCGCTACACGACCGGCGACGGCAT
>JBFGLX010000395.1:0-2945 GCA_041575955.1 Thermoanaerobaculia bacterium | reverse complement strand
TCGTGCCCTTGTTGCGCACCTGCGGATCGCCGATCTTGCCGGCGGCCTCGGAGAGGATGCGGCACTTCTGGCGCACGAGCTCCGACGAGTGGATCTCGCCGTGGGTGGTCAGCGAGCCGACCCGCAGCGAGCCGTCCTTTTCGCAGATGCCGCGGATCTCGGCGATGCGGCCGATATCGATCAGCTTGGCCGGGTGGGCGAGGCGCAGCTTCATCATCGGGATCAGGCTGTGGCCGCCGGCCAGGAGCTTGGCGCCGGCGTTCTCGGCCAGCAGATCGACCGCCTCCTGGGCGCTGGTGGCACGGACGTAGTCGAAGTTGGCCGGGTACATCAGGCGTCCTCCCCGTGGTGCAGCGCGCGCCAGATCTTCTCCGGCGTCAGCGGCATGTCCAGATGTCTCACGCCGTGCGGGCGCAGGGCGTCGACCACCGCGTTGACGATGGCCGCCGGCGAGGCGATGGTGCCCGCCTCGCCGATGCCCTTGACGCCGAGCGGATTGTGCGGGCAGGGCGTGACCGTGTGGTCGAGCTCGAAAGACGGCAGGTTGTGCGCCTTGGGCAGCGCGTAGTCGAGGAGCGTGCTCGACAGCATCTGGCCGTGCTGGTCGTAGACGGCCTCTTCCCACAGCGCCTGGCCGATGCCGTAGGCGAGGCCGCCGTGCACCTGCCCCTCGACGATCATCGGGTTGATCTGCTCGCCGCAGTCGTCGACCGCGACGTAGCGCTTGAGCTCGACCTCGCCGGTCTCCGAGTCGACCTCGACCACCGCGACGTGGGTGCCGAACGGATAGGTGAAGTTGGCCGGATCGTAGAAGGTGGTCTCTTCGAGGCCGGGCTCGATGCCCTCGGGGATGTTGTGGGCGAGGTAGGCCTGCAGGCAGACGTCGCCCCAGGCGACGCTCTTGTCGGGCGAGCCCTTGACCGACCATTTGTTGTCGCCGAACTCGAGATCGGCGTCCGAGACCTCCAGCAGGTGGGCGGCGAGCTTGGCCCCCTTGGCGATGATCTTGTCGAGGCTTCCGGCGATGGCGCTGCCGCCGACCGCCGCCGACCGGCTGCCGTAGGTGCCCATGCCGAACTGCACCTCCGCGGTGTCGCCGTGGATGACGTCGACGTTCTCCATCGGTACGCCGAGACGGTCGGCGACGATCTGCGCGAAGGTCGTCTCGTGCCCCTGGCCGTGCGCCGAGGAGCCGGTGTAGACGGTCACCGAGCCGGTCGGATGCACCCGCACCTTGGCGCTCTCGTAGAGGCCGGCCTGGGCGCCGAGCGAGCCGACCACCTGCGAAGGCGCGATGCCGCACGCCTCGATGTAGGAGCAGACCCCGATCCCCAGGAGCTTCGCGCTCCCCGCTTCGCGGCGCTCGAGCTGCTCGGCGCGCAGGTCGGTGTAGCCGGCGTTGGCGAGCGCCTTGTCGAGGGCGGTCTCGTAGTCGCCGCTGTCGTAGGCGAGCGCCACCTGGGTCTGGTAGGGGAAGGCGTCGGCGGGCACGAAGTTCCGCCGCCGGATCTCGGCCGGGTCGAGGCCGGTCTCGATCGCCCCGAGGTCCATCAGCCGCTCGATCAGGTAGGTCGCCTCCGGCCGGCCGGCGCCGCGCACGGCGTCCACCGGAGCGGTGTTGGTGAACGTCCCGACCACCCGGATGTGGATCGCCGGCATGTCGTACTGCCCGGACATCAGGGTGCCGTGCAGGTAGGTCGGCACCGACGGCGCGAAGGTCGATAGGTAGGCTCCCATCGCGGCGTAGGTCTCGACCCGGAAACCGAGGATCTTGCCGTCGCCGTCGAGCGCCATCTCGGCGTGGGTGACGTGGTCGCGGCCGTGGGCGTCGGTCAGGTTGGTCTCGGAGCGGGTGGCGGTCCACTTGACCGGCCGGCCGATCTGCATGGCGCACCAGGAGACGATCGCCTCGTCGGGGTAGTGGTGGATCTTGGAGCCGAAGCCGCCGCCCACCTCGGGCGCGATCACCCGGATCCTGTGCTCGGGCAGGTTGATCGACGCCAGCGACATCAACAGGCGGTGCACGTGGGGGTTCTGGGTGGTCATCCAGAGCGTCAGCCCCTTCTTCTCGCTGTAGCTGGCGAGCGCCGCCCGCGGCTCGATCGCGAACGGCACGATCCGGCTGTTGCGCAGGTCGATCGAAGCGACGTGCGCCGCGCCGTCGAAGGCCGCGTCGGCGGCGGACTTGTCGCCCAGCTCCCAGTCGAAGGCGATGTTGTTCGGCGCCTCCTCGTGGATCTGGACCTGGCCGTCGTCGGCGGCGCCCTTGGCGTCGACGGCCGCCGGCAGCGGCTCGTAGTCGACCGCGACCAGATCGGCGGCGTCGCGCGCCTGGTAGCGGCCCTCGGCCACCACCACCGCGACGCCGTCGCCGACGTGGCGGACGGCGTCGACGGCCAGGATCCGATGGGGCGGCGTCTTGAGATTCGGCAGCAGCCAGCCGACCGGCACCACGCCGCCGACGCCGCTGGCGACGATGTCCTGGCCGGTGTAGACGGCGACCACGCCGGGCGCCGCCGCGGCCTCGGCGGTGTCGATGCCCTTGATGCGGGCGTGGGCGTGGGGGCTGCGCACGATCGCGGCGTGCAGCATGCCGGGCAGGGTCAGGTCGTCGGTGTACTTGCCCTTGCCGGTGATCAGCTCGGGGTCTTCCCGGCGCTTGACGGCGGTGCCGAAGACGCTGGCCATGTCACTCCCCTCCCTGGGCGGCGGCCATGACCGACCTGACGATGTTGTGGTAGCCGGTGCAGCGGCAGAGGTTGCCCTTGAGCGCCTGCCGCACCTCGCGCTCGGTCGGGCTGGCGTTGCGGGCGAGCAGGTCGGCGGCGGCCAGGATCATCCCCGGGGTGCAGTAGCCGCACTGCAGACCGTGGCAGTCCCAGAAGGCCTGCTGCAAGGGGTGGTACTCGCCGTTGCTCTCGAGGCCTTCGATCGTCGTGATCGAG
>JBFGLX010000394.1:0-2957 GCA_041575955.1 Thermoanaerobaculia bacterium | reverse complement strand
TCCCCCGTGAGGGAGGGAGAGGGATTCGGGTACCGGGCGGCCGGGGAGGGTGAGGGGGGAGATCCGGTCGATCACCCGACGGGCGCCGGCAGCCGGCGGTGCCGGGCCACCGGGATCGCCCTGCGGCACCAGCGCACCCGCTCGAGATCGATCTCGGCGAGCGCCAGGCCGGGGCCGTCCGAGGCCATCGCCACGATCTGCCCCCAGGGGTCGACGATCATGGCGTGGCCGTAGCTCTCGCGCAGACCGCCGTCGTCGTGGCGCCCCGATTGGGCCGGAGCGATCACGTAGCACTGGCTCTCGATCGCGCGCGCGCGCAGCAGCGGGTGCCAGTGGTCCTTGCCGGTCGTGGCGGTGAACGCCGAGGGCACGGTAAGGACCTCGGCGCCGGCCGCGACCAGGGCCATGTAGAGCTCCGGAAAGCGCAGGTCGTAGCAGATCGACAGGCCCAGCTTGGCGAGCGGCGTCTCCACCGTCACGGTCCGATCGCCCGCCTTGACGGTCGCGGACTCCACGAACCGGACGCTCTCGGAGACATCGACGTCGAACAGGTGGATCTTCCGGTAGGCTGCCAGCAGCGAGCCGTCGGGGGCGAAGAGCACCGAGGTGTTGTAGCACCGCTCGGGATCCTCCGAGCGCTCGTTGAACGAGCCGAGGAGCAGGTGGATGCCGAGCCCGGCCGCGAGCTCGCCGAAGCGCTCGCAGGTCGGCCCGTCGAGCGGCTCGGCGAGCCGCACCTTCTCGGCGTGCGGGCCGAGGAAGTTGGTGTTTTCCGGCGTGGCCACGAATCGAGCGCCGAGCCCGGCGGCGCGCTCGACTAGCCGGCTGGCGCTCCGCCAGTTGGCCTCGAGATCCGAGGTCGAGGTCAGCTGCACGGCGGCGGCCAGGAAGGTCACCGCCCGATTATAGGCTTCTTGATAGCCTCCTCCGGCCCCGATGCCGGCGCCCGATCGAACCCTTGCGCGCACCTTCGACTCGCTCGAGCGGGGCCGCGCCGCCGGTCTCCACCTCGGCGGCCAGCTCTGGGTCTCGCTCGACCGCGAGTGCGTGGTCGACCGGGCGTTCGGCGAGGTGCGCCCGGGTGAGCCGATGACCGCCGAGCACCTGGTGCCCTGGCTGTCGTCGTCGAAGCCGGTCGCCGCCGTGGCGATCGCGCGCCTGTGGGAGGCGGGCAAGCTCGGCCTCGACGACCGGGTGGCGGCTCACGTCCCCGAGTTCGGCGTCAAGGGCAAGGAGGCGATCACCGTCCGCCACCTGCTCACCCACACCGGCGGCTTCCGGCTGCTGCGGGTGGGCTGGCCCAAGGAGCCCTGGGAGAGCATCATCGCGTGGATCTGCGAGTCGCGCATCGAGCCGCGCTGGCTGCCCGGGCGCACGGCCGGCTACCACCTCGCCTCGAGCTGGTTCATGCTGGGCGAGATCGTGCGCCGCCTCGACGGACGCCGCTTCGAGACCTACGTGCGCGAGGAGATCTTCGAGCCGCTCGGCATGGACGACTCGTGGATCGGCATGCCCGAGGCGCTGTACGACGGCTACGCCGGCCGGCTGGCGCCCGTGTTCAACACCGAGAAGCGGCCACCGGCGGAGCACGACTGGCACTCGCGCCTGTCGGTGACCCGCTGCTCCCCGGCAGGCGGCGGCTGGGGGCCGGTCCATCAGCTGGCTCGCTTCTACGAAGCCCTCCTGGCCGGTGGCCGGATCGGCGACGCGCGCATCGTCTCGCCCCCGACCGTCGAGGCCCTCGTCTCCCGCCAACGCGTCGGGCTCTACGACCGGACGTTCCAGGCGAAGATCGACTGGGGTCTGGGCTTCGTGCTCGACTCCCGCCACTACGGCCAGCCCGAGGTCCCCTACTCCTACGGCCAGCACGCCTCGCCGCGCGCGTTCGGTCACAGCGGCTACCGATCGTCCGCCGCCTTCGCCGACCCCGAGCACGCCCTGGTCGTCGCGCTGGCGGTCAACGGCACGCCCGCCGAAGACGCCCACCGGCGACGCTTCGACGAGGTGCTGACCGCGGTCTACGAGGACCTGGGTCTTTCCGGGTGACGGCCGGCTCGGCTCGGTAGGCTCACGGCTGGACGAAGATCTGCGTGATCCAGTAGGTGCCGCCGTCCTTGGCGACGCCGACGCCGAGCAGGCGGAACTTCCTGCTCAGGATGTTGTCGCGGTGGCTCGGGCTCCCCATCAGCATCTGGTGGGCCTGGCCCGCGGGGTCGCCCGATCCCGTGACCTGGGCAAGGTTCTCGCCCGCGGCGCGGAAGGGCACGCCCGCGGCGCGCAGCCGATCCCGAAGCCGCTTGCCGTCCGGATCGACGTGCGAGAAGAAGCCGCGATCGCGCATCGCCTCGCTGTGCTCGCGCGCGACCTGCGCCAGCAGCTGGTCGGTGGTCAGGTCCGGCGAGACGTTCTCGGCGCTGCGCGCCCGGTTGACCAGATCCGACAACTGCGACTCGACCTGGAACGGACTGAGATCGGATGGCTCGGTCGGGCCACCGGAGCCGCCTCCGCAAGCCACGAGGGTGAGCAGGACAACAACGGCGGAGAGGAGCTTGATGGGGGCCATCTGCGTTTGAGACAGGCTAGGGCGATGCGCCGAATCGCGCTATGGAGCGCTGCATACGATTCATAGCCGGGCGGCTATGCGTCCCTCCTCTTCGAAGTGGATCCTCCGCGCCTACCGGGCGAGGCAGCGATCGCGGAACTTCGACAGCCGGCGAAAGTACCTGAAGCCGCCGTGACGATGGACGTCGTTGTGCCCGGCCCTGGGCACGACCAGGAGCTCCTTGGGCTCAGCGGCGGCCTCGTACAGGCTGCGCCCGTGGTCGACTGGAACGGTGCCGTCCTCGGAGCCGTGCACGAACAGTTTGGGCATCTCGAGCCCGGCCACGAGATCGATGCTGGGAAACCGGCGCCGCGCGATCCAGTGGATCGGCGCCCGCGGATAGAGGTCTCTGGCC
>JBFGLX010000393.1:0-2961 GCA_041575955.1 Thermoanaerobaculia bacterium | reverse complement strand
AGGCGGCCGCCGCCCTCACGGCTCGTCTCCCTGGCCGCGCAGGACCCCGAGCGCGAAGTCGAGCTCCTCGCCGGCGCTGATCCGGCCGTCGAGCCGCGCGTCGCGCGTCGCGCGCAGGGCTTGTCCGATGCCCGGCCCGGGCGCGAAGCCGTGCGCGAGCAGGGTCGAGCCGTCGATCCGCAGCTCGAGACTGCGTTGATTCGAGACGT
This sequence comes from Thermoanaerobaculia bacterium, assembly GCA_041575955.1. Classification (GTDB taxonomy): domain Bacteria; phylum Acidobacteriota; class Thermoanaerobaculia; order Multivoradales; family JAHEKO01; genus JAHEKO01. The sequence goes on along the minus strand of JBFGLX010000393.1, from coordinate 2,752 downwards.
GCTTGTGGATCCGTCCGGCGGCCCGGGAGCCACCGGCGGCGATGAGCAGGACGAGTTCCTCGGGCGCGAGCGGCGCGAGCGTGGCCGAGATTTCGTGCGGCGGGATCGCCGGCGGCTCGATCGCGCCCACGAGGGCCTCGAGCGAGGCGAGTCGGCCGACCCGCAAGCCGAGCCGGCGGGCGGCGGCGGCCCGATCAGCCGGCGCCTCGGCGAGCACCACCGCCGCCAGCAGGGTCTCCGAGCGCGCCACCGGCACGCCCCGATGGCGGCTATGCCAGTCGGCCAACGCCGCCTCGACCCCCTCGAGCAGCCGTGCGGTCGCCACCGCCGGCGAGCGCAGGCCGAGAGCCGCCAGCGCGCCGAGCGCTTCGAGCCGCCGCAAGGCGGCGCCCGGAGCGCAGTCCTCCGCCAACAGCAGCACCAGCTCGGCGCGCAGCCGGTCGGCGCTCAGGGGGCCGAACGCTCCCGCCGAGCACGCCGCGCGTGCCAGCTCCTCCGTCGCGGCCTCGAAGGCCAGACCGAGCCGCACCTCGAAGCGCACGCCCCTCAGGATTCGCGTCGGATCGTCGAGGAACGACCGCGGATGGTGCACCCGCAGCAGCCGCCGCTGGAGATCGGCGCGGCCTCCGGACGGATCGATCGGCTCGACCGGCTCGTCGGCGGCGAGCGCTGCGAGCGGTAGGGCCAGGCTGTTGACGGTGAAGTCGCGGCGCACCAGATCCGTTTCGAGGCTCGCCGGGCGGACCGCCGGCAAGGCGGCGACGGCGGCATACTCTTCGGCCCGAGTGCTCGCGAGGTCGATCCGCCGGCCGCCCGCCGCCAGCAGTATTGCGGTGCCGAAGGCCTCGTGGGTGCGCAGGTCGAGGGGCAGGTTGGCCGCGGCCTCCCGGGCGAGTGCCGTGGCATCCCCTTCGACGGCCAGGTCGATGTCGAGGATCGGACGCCCGAGCAGGCTGTCGCGGACGGCGCCACCGACCAGATAGACCGCCGTTCCGGATCGGCGCCCGAGCCGCTCGATCGTGGTGACGACGGTCTGCAGGTCCCGCGGCAGGTCGGCGAGCCTCATGGTCTCGGCGACCGCGGGCGGCGGCTGCCGCCGCGCCTACGACGGCGCCGCGGCATCGGCGTAGCGGGGCTTGACGTTGCCGGCCCCGACCAGGCTCTCGAGCGAGGCCAGCAAATCGGGAGCGACCTCGACCCGGAAGCGCTCCTCGGGCACGATGCGCAGCGTGCGGCCGTCGAGATCGAGCTCGAACTGCACCGGCACCTCGCCCTGGTGCTCGACCAGGAAGTCGCGCAGCTCGAGCATCGCCGACACCGACAGGCTGCCGGTCAACCGCAGGTCGAGGCTCGCCACCGGCGGCCCCCCGGGCTCGACCTCGAAAACCTCCTCGACGGTGAGCTCACCGCCCGAGCCGCGGTCGCGCACGACCCCCTTCACCACCACGACCTTCTCTTCCGCGAGCCGCTTGCTGAAGCGCGCGTAGGCGTCGGCGAAGGCCGCCGCCGGTAGCGTGCCCTCGAGGTCTTCGAGGACGAAGCGCGCCATGAGTCGCCCGGCGTTGGGACCCTGCCGGATCTTGTTGGTCCGCAGGCGGGTGACCAGGCCACCGAGGGTCACCGGTCCCTCGAGGCCGGTGCGCACGCTCTGGGTGGTGTGGCTGACGAGCTTGGCCAGCTGCTCCTGGAACTCGCTCAGCGGGTTGCCGGTCAGGTAGAGGCCCAGGACCTCTTTCTCGTAGCTCAGGCGCACCCGATCGGGCCATTCGGGAACGTCGCTCCGGACTTCCGGCTCCGGCATCGCGTCGCTCGAGAAGAGCGCGTTCTGGCCCTGGTCGGCGTCACGCTGGCGGCACTGCGCGTAATCGAGAATCCGCTCGAGCGAGGCGGCGAGCGCCGCCCGGTGGGCGCCCAGGGAATCGAAGCTGCCCGACTTGATCAGGCAGTCGAAGACCTTGGTGTTGAGCGCCCTGAGGTCGACCGCGCACGCGAACCCGGCGAGGCTGGTGAAGCGGCCCTCACGGCGCCGCGCTTCGAGGATCGCCTCGACCGCCGAGCTGCCGACGCCCTTGACCGCGCCCAGGCCGACCCGGATGGCGCCGTCGGTGACCGCGAACGCCCAGTTGCTCTCGCCGACGTCGGGCGGCAGCACCGCGATGCCCATGTCGCGGCACTCCTGGACGTACTTGGCGACGTTGTCCTTCGACGACATCTCGGAGGTGAGCATGGCGGCCATGAAAGCGACCGGGTGGTGCGCCTTGAGGTAGGCCGTCTTGTAGGCCAGCATCGCGTAGGCGACCGAGTGGCTCTTGTTGAAGCCGTAGCCGGCGAACGGCTCGATGTACTCCCAGAGCTCCTCGGCCTTCTGCTGGGCAACGCCCCGTGCGACCGCTCCGTCGACGAACTTCTGGCGCTGCTGGGCCATCACCTTGGGCTTCTTCTTGCCCATCGCCTTGCGCAGCACGTCCGCCTCGCCGAGGCTGAAGCCGGCGACCTCGACCGCGATCCGCATCACCTGCTCCTGGAAGGCGATGACGCCGTAGGTCTCCTCCAGCAGCGGCTTGGTCTCGGGCAGGACGTAGCGCACCTTGCGCTTGCCCTGCTTGCGCTGGATGTACTCCTCGACCATGCCCACCGACAGCGCGCCCGGCCGGTAGAGCGCGTTGAACGCCACCAGGTCGGCGAAGCGCGACGGCTGGGCCCGGCGCAGGAGGTCCTTCATGCCGCCCGACTCGAACTGGAAGATGCCGTT
>JBFGLX010000392.1:0-2979 GCA_041575955.1 Thermoanaerobaculia bacterium | reverse complement strand
GTGGAGAAGCCGTTCGATCCCTATTCCGTGATGCTCTACACGTTCCCGGCCAACTGGACCCGCGGCAGCATCAGGCTGCAAATGGGGGAGAGGCTCTCGGAGGGCGACAAGGAGTTCGTTCGCTTGCTCTATCCGGGCCGGACCGACTCGGCGTCGGGGTAGCGGGGCCCACCGAGCCGCCACCTCGACCCACGTCCCGATCAGGAAGTCAGCCCCGCTTGGCCAGCTCTTCGAGGGTGGTCGTCAGCAGGTCCCAGAAGCGCCCGACGGTGGCGATCTCGACGCGCTCGTCCGGCGAGTGCGGGAACTGGATGGTCGGTCCGAACGAGATCATGTCCATGCCCGGGACCTTCTCGCCGATGATCCCGCACTCGAGCCCGGCGTGGATCGCGCCGACTTCGGGGGCGAATCCGAGCACCCGCTCGTGCAGCTCCTTCATGACCGCGAGCAGCTCCGAGTCCATGTTCGGCTGCCAGCCCGGATAGCCGTCACCCTCGCGCACGTCGCAGCCGGCGAGCTCGCCCAGGGCACGAAGCCGCCGGGTCAGCGCGGTCAGCGCCGAGGCCACCGAGCTGCGGCTGCTCATGCCGATCTCGAACGAGCCGTTCTTTCGCTGGACCGTGGCCAGGTTGGTGCTGGTCTCGACCAGGCCGGGGATGTCGTAGCTCATCGCCATGACGCCGTGCGGCAGCGCCGCCACCAGGCGCAGTGCGGTGGCGGCCGATTCGTCGGCCCAGATCTCCTCGACTTCGCCCGGCTCCACCCTGAACTCGAGGCCGGGCTCGGCCGGACGGTACTCGGCCCGGATCGCTTCGAGCTCGCCCTCGAGCGCGCCGACGAACGCGTCGCGGCCGGATTCGGGCACCACGACGGTGGCGTGCGCCTCGCGCGGGATGGCGTTGTGGGCGTTGCCGCCCCGCAGTTCGGCAAGATGCATCGGATGGCCGGCGTGGGCGGCGGCGAGCGCCCGCACCAGGAGCTGGGCGGCGTTGCCGCGCTGGAGATGGATGTCGACGCCCGAGTGGCCGCCCTTGAGGCCGCGTAAGGTGATCGCGAGCGCGGCGCCCGCGGGCGCCGGCGCGGTCTCGATCGGCAGGGTCAGGGTCGAGTCCTTGCCGCCGGCGCAGCCGACGGTGAGCGTCCCCTCCTCCTCGGAGTCGAGGTTGATCAGGCGGCGGCCGGTCAGGAGCGAGCCGTCGAGCTCGGCGGCGCCGGTCAAACCGGTCTCCTCGTCGATGGTGAACAGGAGCTCGAGCGGGCCGTGGGCGAGGTCGGTCGCCTCGAGCACCGCCAGCATGGCGGCGACGCCGATGCCGTTGTCGGAGCCGAGCGTCGTGCCGGTCGCCTTGATGAAGTCGCCGTCGCGCTGCGGCGCGATCGGGTCGGACGCCCAGTCGTGGTCGACGTCGGAGTTCTTCTCCTGGACCATGTCGAGGTGCGCCTGGAGGATGGTCGGGGGGGCGTTCTCGTGGCCCGGGGTTCCCGGCTTGCGGACGACCACGTTGCCGGCCGCGTCGACGTCGGCCTCGAGGCCGTGCTCGCCGGCGATCGCGAGGACGTGCTCGCGCATCAGCTCCTCGTGCTTGGAGGGGCGGTTGATCTTCAGGATCCGGTCGAAGTGCGACCAGACCGGGGTGGGCTCGAGCTCGGTAACTACGGTCATCTCTTTCTCCTCTCGACGAGCCGGCAGTCTACCCCGCATTTTTCAGCGGCCCTCGACCGGGCCCGGTAGCCAGCAGGTCACCACGCTGCCGCCTCCGGCGCGCTGCTGGAGCGGCAGCCTGGCCCGCGGCCTGTGTCGTACTCCATTCCCAACGCCACGCCCGAGCCCATAAGGTCGGGGCTCGATGTCACGATTGAGGAGGGCAGCCGTGCTTCTGAAACGATCGCTCGCACCGCTCGCGCTACTGGCTCTCGGATGTCTACCGGCGCCGCTCCTGGCCGAGGCCGAGTTCGAAGCCCGGGTCTGGCTGCCCGAGCTCGACGGCGCCCTCAGGGTCGTCGAAGCGGGCCGGGGCACGGAGATCCGGCTCCCCGACACCCTCGGCATCGACGACGAGGCGGCCACCGAAGTGCGGCTCACCTGGCGGATGCCGGGGCCGCTGGTCGTTCGGCTCGGCTACGTGCCGCTCGGCTTCAGCGGCAGCGCCCAGATCTCGGACGTCATCGAGTTCGGCAACGTCACCTTCCCGGTCGCCTTCGACGTCGCCTCGCAGCTCGACCTCGAGTACGCGCGTCTCGGCTTCGGCCTGCTCTTCCGGACCGGCGAGAGCTTCCGGATCGGTCCGATCGCCGAGCTCAAGGCGGTGCGGGCCGAGGCCGAGCTCAACGGCAGCGTGCTCTCCATCCCGTTGATCTCGGCGCGCGAATCGCGCGACGCCGGGTTCATCTCCGTCGGCGTCGGCTTCCACGCCGAGCCGATGCCGACGCTCTCGATCGACGGCGAGGTGGGCTATTCGCCGGCCCTCGAGTACGGCGAGCTGACCGAAGCGGAGCTCGGATTGAAGTTCTCGCCAATCAAGATCCTGAGCGTCTTCGGCGGCTACCGGCTGATCGACCTCGACCTCGAGGTCGACGACGACGCACTCAAGCTCGAGTTGTCGGGGCCGTACGCCGGCCTGAGCCTCACCTTCTAGCCGCGCGCGGCTCGCACGCCATCTCGCCGCGTCCTCGTCGCTCCCCGCCTGCGACGTACAAGAGTACGCCTCGGCGGCTCGCTCCTGCGGGTGCGACGATCTGGCGCACGCTCCACGCGCGGCGTGTTCCAGTGGGTCCGTTCGGCCCGCCGCGTCCCCGTGCCATCGGTGGGGCCAGGTCCGGGGGCTGGGGGTGGGCAGGTCCCCCAGACGGGGCCTGAAGCGCAGCGCCCCCGTCCATTCACCTCAAGCGGAGACTTGCCAGGCCTTGTCGCCTGGCAAGGCTCTCGCGTGATCCACGTTCAGAAGGGGCGCGAGCCAGCCCCGGACGGGGGACCTGCCC
>JBFGLX010000391.1:0-2987 GCA_041575955.1 Thermoanaerobaculia bacterium | reverse complement strand
GGAATCAAATCGGAGAACGCCCGGCCCAACGCCTGGATCTACGTCGATCTGAGAGGCATCGACGTGGGCTCGTGGGTGGAGCGGGCGCAGCGGGAGGTGGCCGAGCGGGTGAAGCTGCCCGCCGGGTACACGATCTTCTGGTCGGGCCAGTACGAGTACATGCAGCGCGCCAAGGCGCGCCTGCTGCTGATCGTGCCGCTCACCCTGGCCCTGATCTTCCTGATCCTCTACTTTCACACCAAGTCGATCGTCAAGACCGCGATCGTGCTGTCGGCGATTCCGTTCTCGCTGGTCGGCTCGATCTGGCTGCTGTCGATCCTCGGCTACAACTGGTCGATCGCCGTCTGGGTCGGCGTCATCGCGCTCGCCGGCCTGGCGGCCGAGACTGGCGTGGTGATGCTGCTCTATCTCGACATCGCCTACGACGACTGGGTACGGAAAGGCCGCATGGAGAGCTATGCCCACCTCGCCGAGGCGGTCGACCACGGCGCCGTGCAGAGAATCCGGCCCAAGATGATGACCGTGCTGACCATCCTCTTCTCGCTGGTGCCGATCCTCTGGGCCACCGGCACCGGAGCGGACGTGATGCGTCGCATCGCGGCGCCGATGGTGGGCGGCGTGCTCACCTCGTTCTTGGCCGAGCTGCTGGTTTTTCCCGCGATCTACTTCATCTGGCGGGCGACCCGGCTCGAGAAGGGACCCCTGTTTCCGGCTCCTGACGAGCAGACGGACTCCGCTCAGTGAGTGAATTCGTAACCAGCTTCACCTCCCTGCCGAATCTCCACCCGGCGCTGGTCCACTTTCCGATCGCGCTGCTGCCCATGGCGGTGCTGTTCGACCTCGTCTCCCGCTGGCGCTGGCGCGACTGGCTCGCCCGGGCGGCGACGGTCCTCTACGCTGCCGCCGCCCTCGGCGCGGGCGCGGCGTTCTGGACTGGCGAGCAGGCGGCGGATTCCCTGCCGGTGCTCGCCCCCGCCATGCAGCGCCTGGTCAACGAGCACTCGGATTCCGGGCTCTACACGCTATGGCTGGTGGGGCTGGTGGTCGCGGCCCGGATCGCCCTCGAATTCTGGGATCGGGACGGAGCTCGCACAGCGGCTCGATGGGCGGTGCTGCTGGCTGCCGCGGTCGGTGTCGGGCTGGTCTTCCGCACGGCCGATCTCGGGGGCGGGCTCGTCTATCAGCACGGCATCGCGGTCGCCCGAGCCGGAGATTACCGAACCGGCGTGAGCGGGGAGAGGGCCGAGGCGCCGTCGCTACCGGACGAGCCGGCCGCGACGGCCGAAGCCGGCCCGGCAGCTAACCGGTTGGCGACCGCACCGGACGGCGCCCTCGAGTGGCGGCCCCTTGCGGGTGATGGCGACGCTCTGGGCTCGATCCTCAAGCCGGCGCCCGGCTCGGACCTCTCCACGATCTCGTGGCTCGAGCCCGAGACCGACGCTCCGGGCCTGCGCCTCGCCGTCCAAGGGGAAGCCTTGCTGGTGCTTCCCGGCACCTTCGGCGACGTGCAGGTGGAGGCGGAGCTCGGGCTCGAGGAATTCGAAGGGGCGGTCGGCGTCGCGCATCACGTTCGCGGCGCCGACCGGGCGGGCATCTTCACGCTCGAAGTTCCGGCCAACGAGCATGTGCTGGCTTCGGTCGAAGGGGGGAGGGTGCGCGAGCTGGATCGGGAGGCCGGAGAGGTTTCGTCGGACAGGGTCCGCCTGACCGTCTCGGCGATCGGGCGCCACCTGAAGGGACGGCTTGGAGATCGGACCGTGGTCCACGGCCACGAGTCCGCGCTGCCCGATGGCGCCTGTGGGCTCTTCCTGCGGGGAAATGGTACGGTTCGGATTCACTCGATGAAGGTGACGCCGGCCGGCGGATGAGCGCGCGCGACAAGCCGCGATCGACCTTCGACAGGAGAAAAGAACGATGAAGCGGCTGAAGACGCTGATGGTCTTGACGCTCCTTTACCCGATGGGCCTCTTCGCCCACGAGGGCCACCAGACTCCGGCTCGAACGGTCGCCGCCTTCCACGAGGCGCTCGCCTCAGGCAACCGGGAGAGGGCCCTGGAGCTCCTCGATCCCGCCGTGACGATCTTCGAGTCGGGCGGTGCGGAGCTCTCGCGGGACGAGTACGCCTCCCACCATCTCGGCGGGGACATGGAGTTCTCGGCTGCCACCACTCAGACGATCGTCGAGCAGAACGAAGGCGAGGCCGGCGACGTCGGTTGGGTCCTCACCCGATCGGAGACCCGCGGGACCTTTCGCGACCGGGAGATCGACGCCCTGGGCGTCGAGACCGTGCTGCTCCGCCGCGACGAGCACGGTTGGCGAATCGTCCACATCCACTGGTCGTCGCGCTCGCGCCCGAAGTCGGACTGAGCGCAGCCGCGCCGAGCCTACTTCCCCTTCCACTCGGCCTGGCGCTTCTCGAGGAACGCCTTGACGCCTTCCTTCTTGTCCTCGGTCGAGAACGCGAGGCAGAAGAGGTCGCGCTCGTAGACCAGGCCGTCTTCCACCGGCAGGCGCTGGCTCGCCCGCACCGCCTCCTTGGCGATGCGCAGGGTGAGCGGGCTCATGGCGGCGAACTTGTTCGCGATCTCGAGAGTCTTCTCGCGCAGCTGGTCGGGAGCGGTGACGATCTCGACCAGGCCGATCTCCTGGGCCTCCGCGGCGCCGATCATGTCGCCCGAGAGGATCAGCCGCATAGCGTGGCCGATGCCCACCTGGCGCGGCAGCCGCTGGGTGCCGCCGCCGCCCGGAATCAGGCCGAGCTTGATCTCGGGCTGGCCGAAGCGGGCGCTGTCGGCGGCGACGCGCAGATCGCACGACAGCGCCAGCTCGCAGCCGCCCCCCAGGCAGAAGCCGTTGATCATGGCGATCACCGGCTTGGGGTAGTTCGCCATCACGTCGAACACCCGCGGGCTGCGCATGGCGTGGCGCTGGTCGAACGGCTGGCGGCCCTCGAACTCGCCGATGTCGGCGCCGGCGATGAACGACTT
>JBFGLX010000390.1:0-3026 GCA_041575955.1 Thermoanaerobaculia bacterium | reverse complement strand
TTGAGGTAGTTGCAGACCGGCGCCGAGTTCTCGCTCGAGCAGCCCGAGCCGTCGTGCCCGCAGTCGCGGACGGTCTCGATGTAGGCGCAGGTGTTGAGAATCCCGTTGATGTCGACGAAGTAGTGGTAGGGCGTGCTCCGGGACTCGAGCGCATAGCACTCGCAGATCGCGACGCCCCGCTCGCGGTCCACCTTGCACGGCATCGGCTCCGGGCCCGCGTAGTAGCAGAGGGCGTACGACGGACCGCTGCACGGCAGCATGTTGCTCGCGGCCGTCTGGACGTCGGCGGCCGCCGGGCCGTACTCCGTCGTCCAGAAGACGTTGTAGACGAACGGCAGCTCGTCGCAGTGCAGGGACTCGTCGGCGCCGGCGGCGGCGACCAGCAGGAGCGCGCTCAGGACCGCGAGACCAAGGGACCGCTGGATCAGCATCGAGTTTCCTCCTCGCTTCGGGCGCCGAGCCGCCGCGGGGACGCGGGCTCGAGCGCGGGACCGATCGAAATTGGATTCGTAAGGAGTGTAGCAGCGCGGGCTAGTCGGCGCTGCCGGCGATCTCGTAGAGGAGCGCGCCCAGGGCCCAATAGCCGACCTTCTCGCCCCGCAGCTCGAACGGGGCGCGCACCAGGGTCTTCTGGAAGGGGAAGCCGAAGCCCTCGGCCAGGAGCGTGACCACGTAGGCGGCCGAGAAGCAGTAGTTGGGCACGAAGGGGCTGTTGGCGACGCTCGGATCCTCGGCGATCAGCCCCTGCCAGCTGCGGCTGCAGAACTCCCTTCCCGCTCGCTCCATCTCGGCCGCCGACAGACGGTTCTCGATGCCGAAGAAGCGGGCGGTGTAGGCGTAGACCGAGAACGCCAGAAAGTCGCCGTGGGCCGGCGGCTGGTAGACGCCGAACAGCGAGCAGGGCGCGCGGCCGCAGGGCTCGGCGAAGGCCCCGACGATGGCCGCGCGGCAGGCCTGGTAGTTGCCGGTGCCGACGCCTCCGCCCGGAATCGGGTAGCCGGCGAGAAAGCAGGCCGGCGAGCCGACGGCCCGCCGGGCCCGGTCCTGGCCGAGCCCGAGGTAGCTGTAGGTGTAGAGCCGGTAGGAGTCGCCGGCCAGGGTGATGGCCTGGGCGTGCTCGCGCGGGGGCTCGCGCGGCACGAAGGTGATCTGCGCCGAGGCGCCGCCGAGGTCGAGTGCACCGACCGTCGGCAGGGGATTGTCGGGGTCGAGGCGGCCAAGCAGGTAGTTGACGCCCAGCCAGCCGTAGACGCCTTCCTCGTCGCCGCTGATGACGCGCGCCGAGGTCGAGCCGAACGGCGTCGCGTCGAGCGCCCCCCGGACCGCGGCCAGGATCTCCTCCCGCTCGTCCGCGGGCAGAAGCCGCAAGCCGGCGGTGCCGAGCAGGGAGATCGACGTGCGTGCTTGCGCCTGCGAATCTCTGCCGACCAGCTCGATGGCGCAGCGCAGTAGCGGCCGGAGCGAAGCGGCCGCCGCCCGGGGCCGGCCGCCATAGCGACCCAGGCCGGGCTTGACCGGCGGGCAGGGGGCGTCGTAGGTCTCGATCCGCGGTAGCCGGTCGCGAGCGCCGCGCCGCCAGCGGTAGGCGAACAGGGTCGACGCGCTGCTCGATGCGTCGATCACCAGGCCGTGGCTCCAGTCGCGGCCCCCTGCCGGCGGCAGCGAGGTGGCGCACCCGGCGACCAGGACCACCACCCACAGCCGGAGATACGGGGACAGGTTAGGGATCGCCGCCTACCTTGTTGGTTTGGTGCCTGTCCCCGTGTTTCCGAGGCGGTGGAGGAGGAGGGCGGCGCGCTTGGTCTGCGAGGGGAGGGTGGTGAGGTCGGCGACCTCGTCGACGGTGTGCCCGCCGCGCCCCATCAGGCCGATGCCGTCCAGCACCTGGGGCACCAGATCGGCGACGAAAGCGACGTCCGCGGCGCCCGCCTTGCGCGGATCGACCGCGGCCACCGGGCCGAGGCCCAGGTCGAGGCTCGCCTCGCTGTAGCGCTCGAGCAGCGCCCGGTTGCCGTCGGTGGGCGCCAGCGGCGGGTAGCCCTCGGAGAACGTCAGCGTCGCCTCGGTCAGCGGCAGGCGCTCGGCCACGATCGATTGCATCGTCGCGATGGCGTGTCGGTACTGCTCCGGGGAGAGCGCCCGCAGGTCGCCGTCGACCATCGCGTGCTCGGCCACCACGTTGTCCTTGCCGTACGCCGAGCCCCGCTTCTGGCTCGAATCGAGGGTCACCTCGGTGCCGCCCACCATGACGCCCGGGTTGAAGGTCAGGTTCGGCTCGTTCGACAGCCGTTGGTAGAAGGCGGTCAGGATGCGCGCCGCCTCGTAGATCGCTCCGGCCCCGACCTCTTCGGTGAAGACCTGCGACGAGTGGGCCGGGACGCCGGTGACCCGCAGGGTCCAGCCGGTCGAGCCGCGGCGCGAGATGACCGCGGTCTTGGGATCGCCGTCGCCGTCCTCGAAGCCGAGCGCCCAGCTCGCCCCGGTGGCCGCGGCGCGCAGCGCCCGGCGCGCCGCCGCCAGCGGCCGCCCGGACTTCTCCTCGTCGCCGGTCATCACCACGCGCAGCTCGAGCGCGTCGAGCGCGCCGGCCGCCGCCAGCGCGCGCAGCGCCTGGATCATCACCACGTTGCCGCCCTTCATGTCGGTGATCCCCGGGCCCGCGGCCTCGGTCTCGCTCAATCGCTCATATCGCTGGAAGGGGCTGTCGGGCTCGAAGACGGTGTCGAGGTGGCCGATCAGCAGCACGGCCGGTCCCCGGCCGGGGCGCTCGGCGATCAGATGGCCGGCGCGCCCGAACGGCGCGCCGGCCTCCCAGCGGGTCGAGAAGCCGAGCGCCTCGAGCTCGGCGGCGAACAGCGCGCCGACCTCGCGTACGCCCTCGAAGTTCATGGTGCCGCTGTTGACGTCCACCGAGCGCCGCAGAAGCTCGAGCGCGGCCGGGCCCGCCGCGTCGACCTCGGCGACGATGCGCCGCTCGACCGGCGACAGCTCCGCGAGCGCCGGCGCCGCCAGGATCGACAAGACGA
>JBFGLX010000389.1:0-3041 GCA_041575955.1 Thermoanaerobaculia bacterium | reverse complement strand
CGAGGTACGCCGCCGCTTCCCCACCACCTGGGCGAAGCTCGAGCAGGAGGGGATGAAGGCCGTCTGCGCGCTGCCGCTCATCACCCAGGGGCACTGCCTGGGCGCGGTCGGTCTCATGGCGAGCGCCCCCGACGCCTATCGCGACGTCGCCCCTGGCTTTCTGGAGAAGATCGGCACCGGGCTCGCGATCGCGCTCGACAACTGCTTGAACTACGAGAAGCTGTCGCGCCAGGGACGCGAGCTCGAAGCCCTGCTGGCGGTGAACGTGGCGATCCGCCGGCGCCTGACCCGGGACGAGCTGTTCGACACCCTGGCCGAGTGCCTGAGAGATCTCCTGCCCAGCGACCGCATGGGCATCGAGCTGCCGGTCACCGACGCGCTGCTCGAGACCCACATCCTCCACCCGCGCAGCCCCCACGGTTTCCCCGATCGGGTCCAGCAGCTGCCCTCGGCCGGCACCGCCTGTCGCTGGGCGCAGCAGAATCGCCAATGGCGGGTGGCGGCGTCGCGGGACGAGCTGGCGGAGGCGTTCCCGGTCACCCACGCCGTCATGGCGCGCGAGGGCATGGAGTCCCTGTGCGCGATTCCCCTGATCTCGGCCGACCAGAGCCTCGGCGTGCTGTTCTTCATGGCCGCCCGCCAGGGGGCGTACGAAGGGGTGAGCCTGTCGCTGCTCGAGCAGCTGGCGAGCTCGGTCGCGGTGGCGCTCGACAACAGCCTCGCGCACGAGGAGCTGCGGCGCATCCGCGATCGCCTGGCCGCCGAGAACACCTACCTCCAGGAGGAGATCCGCCAGCAGCACGGCTTCGACGAGATCGTCGGCGGCAGCCCGGCGCTGCTCGGGGTGTTGGCCCAGGTCGAGGTCGTCGCGGGCAGCGACGCCACCGTCGTGATCCTGGGCGAGACCGGAACCGGCAAGGAGCTGATCGCCCGCGCCATTCACAATCGGAGCCGGCGGCGCGGCCGGCCGCTGATCAAGGTCAACTGCTCGGCGATCTCGGCGGGCCTGGTCGAGAGCGAGCTCTTCGGGCACGTCAAGGGCGCCTTCACCGGCGCGGTGTCGAACCGGCAGGGGCGCTTCGAGCTCGCCGACAAGGGGACGCTGTTCCTCGACGAGATCGGCGACCTGAGCCTGGAGACGCAGGTCAAGCTGCTGCGCGTCCTGCAGGAGCAGGAGTTCGAGCGGGTCGGCAGCAGCAAGACCCAGAAGGTGGACGTGCGGGTGATCGCGGCCACCAATCGCGACCTCGCCCGGCTGATGGAAGAGGGCAGGTTCCGGTCCGACCTCTACTACCGCCTGAACGTGATGCCGATCCGCCTGCCGCCGCTACGGGAGAGGCGCCAGGACATCGCGCTGCTGGCGCGCCACTTCCAGGAGCGCTTCACGCGCGAGCTCGGCAAGCCGCTCGGGCCCCTGCCCGAGGAGATGCTCGAGCGGTTCGCCGCCTACGACTGGCCGGGCAACGTGCGCGAGCTGCAGAACGTGGTCGAGCGCTGGGTGGTGCTCGCCGGCTCGCCGATCGCCGAGAGCCTGCCCGACGAGCCCGCGGCTCGAGCCCTCGCACCGCGCGCGGACGACGCCCGCAACGGCACCCTCGAGGAGGTGGAGCGCCGCCACATCGAGGCGATTCTCGAGGACACCTCGTGGGTGATCGAGGGTCCCGAAGGGGCCGCCAGGAAGCTGGGGCTCCACCCCAGCACGCTGCGCAGCCGGATGCAGAAGCTCGGGGTGCGGCGCGCCCGGGTGCGACTAGCCTGACCTTCTCATCAGCGCTCGATGCAGCAGGCCGAGGCGCCGGGGGAGCGCGTCGCGGCGGAGCCAGAGGACGACCGCGCTGCCGGCGAAGACGACGCAGGCGAGGATGAAGAGCAGGCCGCCGTCGCCCTGGATCTCGATGCCGAGCACCGCCAGGTGGCTGACCAGGGCGCCCGAGATCACCCCCAGGGCGATCAGGGCGCCGAGCGCCGCGGTCGCCGGCACCAGCAGCAGGATCCCGGCGACCAGCTCGACCACGCCCGAGCCGATGCGGCCCCACGGCTCGAGCCCGAGCCGGGTGAAGATGTAGATCGATTCCGGGGCGCCGGTGAACTTGAAGAACAGCGTCTGCAGAAGGATCACGGCGACGCCGATCTGGGCGATCCAGCTCACCAGGGCCTGTCTCTTGGTCAGAGCGGTCACTTTGCACCTCCGATGTCGGCTCTCAGGAACCAGAGCCCGTCCGCGGTGAGCACCTCGCCCTCGATCTCCAGCGGCTCGCCGACGCGGCCCAGCACCTCCGCTCCGAGCGGCTGGTCGTCCGCCCCGATCATCAGCAGGTGCAGCCTGCGCCCCTGCCGGTCGGTGACCAGGAAGATCGGCGGCACGCCGCCGCTGATGCAGCGCGCCGCGCACGAGCGGTGCGGCTTGCCGCGCCCCGGCTGCATGACGCCGAGATAGCACTTGCTGTCGACGATCTCGCCGCCGAGCCGCCAGACGCCGCGCGACACCATCCGCTCGGTGGCGGCCACGTGCGACGCCAGTGGCGCCACCGACCCCGGACCGATCTGCAGCATCCACTGGTCGTCGCGGTAGATGCGCTCACCGGTCGCCTCGACCCGACGGCCGTCGAGGCCGGCGACCACCTGTCCGGCGCCGTGCTTGCCGACGCCGACGAGCAGGAAGGGCCGGTCGACGGCCCCGTCCTCGATCCGGAGGGTGGGATAGGGAGCGGCCGACAACCTGCCGGTCAGGGTCACCGGCCGCGCGTACTCGAAGGTCGCGTCGGCGAACTCGCCCTGCCCCGCCACCAGGGCCACCGCCAGGCCGCCCGCCAGCACGTAGAGGGCGGCCAGCATGCGCCGGATCCGCGCCGCGATGGCGGACGACGTGCGCGCCCGGTAGCCGACGTAGAAATCGGCGTTCGGGTCGCCGGTCAAGCCGGGCCTCCGATGCGCGCCGGCTCGACGAACGTGCCTGCCGGGTGGGGACGAGGGTCGACCAGGACCCGGTCGCCGTCGATCCGCACCGCGAACGTCGGCACCTTCTCGGTGAACGGCGGCGG
>JBFGLX010000388.1:0-3046 GCA_041575955.1 Thermoanaerobaculia bacterium | reverse complement strand
TGGACCTTCCTGCGCTTCGCGCTCAAGAACTTCCGGCTGGCGTCGATCGGCCGCTGGTACCGGTTCGGCTACGCCTGCGTGAAGTTCGGCCGGCCGCTGTCGATGAAGGAGCACTCCGCCGAGCGGGGGACTCTCTCGTCGCTCGGGCGCGAGGAGCGCTTCGCGCGGGTAGCAGAGCTGGCCGAGGAGCTGATGGACCGGGTCCACGAGGTGGTTCCGGCGCTGCCGACGGCGCTGGTCTCGACCGTGCTCCTCCGCGAGCCAGAGCGTCCGCGGAGCGAGCTCGAGATCAAGGCCGCGGCCCAGGCCCTGATCGCCGAGCTCGAGAGCCGCGGAGTGACCGTCTACGTGCCGCGCGCGGACCGCGACTACGCCATCCAGCTCGGCCTGCGCATGCTCACCCTGCGGCGCGCGGTCGAGGAGCGCGGCGGCCTGTTCCACACCGTTCCCGCCGAGCTGCCGCTGCTCGGGTACTACGCCAACTCGATCACGCCGCGCCCCGCCGCGCCCCGGTTGCGCAGGGCCTCCGGCCGATGAGCGCCGCCTTCAAGGCCCGCGGGCCGTCGAAGCTCCGCGGGCGGCGCCTCGTGGTGATCCTGGCGCTGCTCGCGGCCTACGCGGCGATCGAGCTCTGGCCGCGCATCACCGGGCGCTCGGGCGGCGCCGAAAGCTCCGGCGACGCGGCCGTCGAGGCGGCCTTCGAGGCCCGGGCCTCCGGGCGCGTGGTCGAAGTCGGGGCCGAGGTGGAGCGGCTGCTCGCCGACGACCTCGAGGGCAGCCGGCACCAGCGCTTCATCGTCCGCCTCGATTCGGGCCGGACCCTGCTCGTCGCCCACAACATCGACCTCGCGCCGCGCGTGCCGGTCGGGGTGGGCGACCGGGTCGAGATCCGCGGCCAGTACGAGTGGAACGAGCGCGGTGGAGTCCTTCATTGGACCCACCACGACCCCCAGGGCCGCCGACCCGGCGGCTGGATCCGGCACCGGGGCGAGCGGTGGGACTGAGGCTCGCGGCCCAGGCTAGTGGTCGAAGTACCCGGCCCGCGTCCGCGCCCTGGCGCCGGCGCCCTCGACCGTGACCTTGATAGCCCGCCAGCTCCCGTCGCCCCGGCGATTCGACGGGTAGTAGCCGAGAACGTACTGATCACGAAGCTCGGCCAGGATCCCGGCGAACGCCTCCTCGAGCTGGGAGGGGTCGGTGACCTGCTCGACGCGGCCGCCGCTCTCCTCGACTGCCTGCTCCAGAAGCCGGAACTCCTCGCCGTTCTCCTGCTTGCGGCGCCACGACGAGTAGAAGTCGGGGTCGGGGTCGTCCTTGCGGTCGGTCAGGTAGATCCAGTAGATGAGGGCCGGGCTGGTGCGCGCCTTCTCCAGCACCTGGGCCATCGGCAGGGCGCTGTGGACGTCCTTGCCGTCCGAAAAGAGGACCGCGATCCGCCGCCCCTGGCGGGCCTCGAGACGCTGCAACCCCATGAACAGGTGATCATTGAGCGCGGTGCCGCCGGCGGGGGTCACCTCGGAGAGGGCGCCGCGCAGGACCTCGAGATCCCTGCTGAACTCGGTGGCGCGCACCAGGTGGTCCGAGAACAGCACCACCGCGGCCTCGTCCAGGTCCGCCATCCGCTCCAGGAAGACGCCGGCGCCCGCCAGCGCTCCCTCCATCCGGCCGCCCACCATGCTCTCGCTGCAGTCGAGCAGCAACACCGCGGTGAGCGGCACGTCGCCCTGCTCGAAAGTGACGATCTGCTGGTCGTCGCCGTCGTCGCGCACGCGGAAGTCCGCGCGCTCGAGATCGGTCACGCGGTTGTCGCCGCGACCGACGGTCACGTAGAGCTGGTGGAGCGAGAGATCGATCTCCTCGTCGACGGTCACCATCGCGGTGTCGATCACGGCCCGCCCCGAGTCGCCGCTCTGGGTGTAGGCGACTACCTCGAACCGGTGCGATTCGTTTTCGTAGCCGAGATTCACCGCGAGGGTGTAGGGCGGCTCGGTCAGGGTGCCGATCAACTCGCCGTCGACGTAGAACGTCACGCGCCGGATCGGCTCGTCGGATTGGGCGCCGGCGGCGATCTCGGTCATGCCGTAGGCGTAGTCGCCGTCCATCGGCGAGTCGATCCAGACGGTGACCTCGGCCGCCACCGGCAGAGCCGCGGCCGCGAGGATCGCGACCCCGACCACCCCCGAAACGAGCGACGAGAAGAACAGCCTCATCCGCCCGACCGTCCTTCGCCGGCGATCGGCGCCGCGCCGCTGGCGGCGAGGGCCTGCTCGAGGGCGGGTCGCTTGAGCTCGGCCGCGCGACGGACGGCTTCACGCGTGCGCGCCATCCAGGCGACCGGCCAGCGGTTGTAGTGGTAGCGCGCGGTGTCGCCCTCGGCGCTCGTAGGTTGGAGCGCCTCGAGCAGCCGGGCCGCCTCGATCGGCTTGCCTGCCCGGTCGAGCAGCAGGGCGCGCTGGATCGTCAGCTGCTGGTTTCCCGGCATTCGCTCGAGACCCTCGGCGAGCACCGCCAGAGCCCGCTCGGAGTCGCCCTGCGAGAGCTGGATGTTCACGATCTCCTGGTAGGCGACCGAGAGAATCCACTCGTCGGGCCGCTCCTCGACCAGGTCGCGCAGCTTCGACTCGGCGCGCTCCAGGTCTCCCGTCCGCTTGAGGCAGAGGGCGCCGCGCAGCCAGGCCTCGCTGTTGTCGCGATCGAGACGCAGGGCGGCGTCGAGGGCGGGCAGGGCCTCCTCGTAGCTCCCCACCTTCTCGAAGTTGGCCGCGAGGCCGAGATGCGCGGTCTCGTTCTCCGGATCGAGCTCGATCGCCCGCTCGAAGAGCGCCTGCGCCGCGCCCAGGGACCAGCCTTCCTGGAGGTATCCGCCGAGGCTGGTCAGGATCCGGCTCGCTGCCGGGCCGGAGTCGGAGGCGGTGGATCGGTCGGAGTAGATCTGGGCCAGCTCGCTGGCCATGAGCCGCGCGTGTCGCGCCAGGCCGAAGCGGCCATCCTCCATGTAGCCGGAGTAGGCGTCGTGGTGGAGGACGATGATCGGCACCAGGAGCTC
>JBFGLX010000387.1:0-3077 GCA_041575955.1 Thermoanaerobaculia bacterium | reverse complement strand
GAGAAAGACGAAGATCCCGGCGTTCCAGTGGTAGTCGCCGCTGTCGAAGAAGCGGCGCGCGGTCTCGGCGTCGGGCTTCTCGGTGAAGCGCCGCACCCGCCTGAGCCCGATCCCGTCGTCCAGCCGCTCGCCCAGCTCGAGGTAGCCGTAGCCCGGCTCGGCCCACCGCGGCACGACGCCGAGCGCGACCACCGAGCCGTTGGCTGCCACCGCTCGGGCCCGCTCGAGCGCCCGGCGGAACGCGTCGGGCAGCCCCATCCGGTGATCGGCGGGCAGGACCACGACCACGTCGTCGCCACCGGCGGCCACGATCTGCCGAACCGACCAGCCGATCGCCGCCGAAGTGTCGCGGCCGATCGGCTCGGCGAGGATCTGGGACGCCGGCACTCCGGGCAGCTGCTCGGCGACCCGCCCGGCGAGGGCCCGGGTGGTGCACACCCAGACCGACGCGAGCGGCACCAGCGGCGACAGCCGGTCCACCGTCGCCTGCAGCAGGCTGCGCTCGCCCTCGAGCGGCAGCAGCTGTTTGGGGTTCGAGCGCCGGCTGAGAGGCCAGAAGCGGGTGCCGCTCCCCCCCGCCAGGATCAGGGCCTGCATGGGGCGGCAATCTATCAGCTGGCCCGATCCGGCCGGCCCGGGGGCCGGCCGGGCGCGCCGCTACTGGAGCCGCGCGAGCTCGTCGTCGATCACCCGCGAGATCTCCTCGAACGGCTGCGCGCCGCTCAGGAAACGCCCGTTGATGAACATCGCAGGCGTGCCGGTGACCCCGACGCTCGAGCCCGCTTCGAGGTCGGCCATCACCTGCTGCGCGTACTTGCCCGAGTCGAGGCACTCGTTGAAGGTCTCGGCCTCGAGCCCGAGGCGCGCCGCCTTCTGTTTCAGCTGCTCGACCCCGAGAGCCTTCTGCTCCTGGAACATCGTGTCGTGCATCTTCCAGAAGGCGTCCTGGTCGTGGGCGCACAGCGACGCCTCGGCCGCCTTCTGGGCGTTCGGGTGGATCGCCAGGAGCGGAAATTGGCGGAAGACCAGCCGCACCTTGTCGCCGTAGGCCTCGCGCACGCGCTCGAGCGTCGGCACTACCCGCGAGCAGTAGGGGCACTCGAAGTCGGAGAACTCGACGATGGTCACCGGCGCGGTCGCCGGGCCCTGGGCCGGGAAGCCGGCCGTGTCCACCTCCAGGCGGAGCGGCTCGAGGTGGCTCTCGACCGGGTACTTCGCGCGCAGGCTCTTGACGTAGTCGTCGAACGCGGCCTGCCGGCGCTGCTGCAGCAGGAACTCGCGAATCCGTGGAGCGATCGACTCCTTGGGCTGGTTGATCTGATCCTTTCTCTCCTCGTAGAACGCGTCGACTTCGGCGTCGGTGGGCTCGGCCACGTTCGCCGCGACCGCCGTGGCCGTCAGCTCCTCGACCGCGACGCCGGTTGCGGCGGCCTCGAGCTCGAGCAGCTTCTGGTTGATCACGCTCTCCAGGGTCGATTCGAGCAGCTGCTGGCGATTGCGTCGCAGCTCGAGGAACCCGGCCTGGTTGGCCGACTCGAGGTCGGCTTGCCGGATCTCGATGTCGCCGACCTTGGCGACGACGTCGCCTGCCTGGGACGGCGCCTCCTCGGCGTCGGCGTGCAGGGCGGGCTCGGTGGAATACCAGAGCCCGAGGGCGGCCAGCGCCAGGAGCAGGCCCAGGAAGAGTGTGAACGGCCCGAGCCGTCGAGCGTTTCGATCAGTCATGAGATAAGAACCTCCGGAAGGTCGTGGCAGATAGCTGCAAGGCGGCGATCATACCGAGCCGGGGGAGCATGAACAAGCGCGGCCGACGCCGGGTGTTGTCTCAACTGAGACAGTACCCGACGCCGGGTAGTGGGTAGGTTCGGCCCGCCGGGCCCCGCGGCGGGAGCGAGGCCAGGGCCGGGGGTTGGGGGTCGGCAGGTCCCCCAGACGGGGCCTAAAGCGCAGCGCCCCCATCCAGTCACTTCAAGCGGAGACTTGCCAGGCCTTGTCGCCTGGCAAGGCTCTCGCGTCGTCCGGTTTCAGATGGGGCGCGAGCCAGCCCCGGACGGGGGACCTGCCGGCCCCCAACCCCCGGCCCTGGCCTCGCCGATGGCACGGGCATGAGCAGCCAAGCTCAGCCGTCGAGGTGAGCGTGCACCAGGCCCTCGAGGATTCGCTGCGGCTGAATTCCGCGCAGCCGCATGTCGGGTCCGCCGAGGAGACCCTCGGCCAGGGCCAGCAGCCGCCGCCGCAGATCGGGGGTCAGCTCGGCCGTCCCGCTGAGCCGAACCACCGCGGCGGCGGCGACCTCCCAGGGCCGGCGTGACCGCGGGTCCTGCCAGCCGCCGGCCTCCTGCAGCGCGCCGGCGATGGCGAAGAGGTCCATTCGGTTCCGCGAGCGCGCGAACGAGCCGAGCGCCTCGGCCAGGGCTTCGGCGAGGCCCGCGATCTGCCGCTCGCCCACCTCCTCGCCGCTGCCCAGGTAGACCGCCAGCGACCGGCTCCGCAGGGTCGGCAAGAGATCGAACTGGGACGGCGCCAGCAGCAGGAAGTTCCGCGGCGACGCCGTGTGCGGCTCCTCGAGGCTCTTGAGAAAGGCGTTGGCCGCCTCGGGCGTCAGGCTCTCGGCCGCGGCGACGACGAACACCTGACCCCGGGCCTCGAACGGCGTGATCTGCGCGGCGCGCAAGAACGACCGGGTGGCCTCGACCGAGGTCGAGGTTCGCAGATCGCGCTCGAGCACGTGGAAGTCGGGATGGAACAGGCCACCGGAGTCCCCCGGCCAGACGATCCGCCGGCAGTGGTTGCAGTCGCCGCACGGCCGCCGCTCGGCGCGCCGCCCGCACAGCAGGGCGCGCGCCAGCGCGAGCGCCGCCGCCCGGCGGCCGGCGTCGTCGGACCCGTGCAGGATGCACGACGGATAGAGCTCGCCGGCGCGCGCCAGCGCGAGCGTCGGATCGAGACTCACTCGCGACTCCCGAGCAGGTCGGCGAGCGCGGCGCGCACCTGGCGCTCGGTCGTGGCGATCTCTCCCGACGAGTCGAGCACCCGGAAGCGCGCCGGCTCGGCGCGCGCCAGCTCGAGATAGCCGT
>JBFGLX010000386.1:0-3099 GCA_041575955.1 Thermoanaerobaculia bacterium | reverse complement strand
GTCTACGATCTCTACGATCTCGGCGAGTTCGATCAGAAGGGCTCGGTGCGCACCAAGTACGGCACCCGCGACGAGTACCTGGCGGCGGTCCGGGCGGCGCAGGCGCGCGGGCTCCAGGTCTACGCCGACGTGGTGCTCAACCACAAGGCCGGCGCCGATCGGACCGAGCGGGTCCGGGTGGTGCGGGTGGCGCGCGACGACCGCGACCGGGAGCTCGGCCGCGACCTCAAGATCGACGCCTGGACGAGGTTCGACTTCCCGGGCCGCAGCGGCGCCCACTCCGACTTCGAGTGGCGCTGGTTTCACTTCGACGGCGTCGACTGGGCGCAGAACTTGAGGGAGAGCAGCATCTTCAAGTTCCGGGGCACCGGCAAGGCGTGGGACTGGCAGGTCGACACCGAGAACCGCAACTACGACTACCTGATGTTCGCGGATCTCGATTTCGAGCACCCGGCGGTGGTCGCCGAGCTCGAGCGCTGGGGTGAGTGGTATCTGGCCGAGACCGGCGTCGACGGCTTCCGGCTCGACGCGGTCAAGCACATCCGCTTCGGCTTCTTTCCCGACTGGCTCGGCCACCTGCGCGCGGCCACCGGCCGCGAGCTGTTCACGGTGGCCGAGTACTGGAGCTACGACGTCGGCAAGCTGCACGGCTACCTGTCGGCCACCGGCGGCGCGATGGCGCTGTTCGACGCGCCGCTGCATCTCAGATTCCACGAGGCCTCGCGGGCGGGCGGCGGGTTCGACATGCGCCGGCTGCTCGACGGAACCCTGATGAAGGAACGGCCGGAGCTGGCGGTGACCCTGGTCGACAATCACGACACCCAGCCCTGTCAGGCGCTGGCGTCGCCGGTCGAGGACTGGTTCAAGCCGCTCGCCTATGCGGTCATCCTCCTGCGCCAGGAGGGCTACCCGAACGTCTTCTACGCCGACTACTACGGCGCCGAGTACCGGGACTGCGCGCCGGTGCGGCTGCGCTCGCACCGGGCGGCGATCGACCGGTTGATCGACGTGCGGCGGCGCTACGCCTGGGGCCGGCAGCTCGACTACTTCGACCATCCGGACGTGATCGGCTGGACCCGGCAGGGGGATCCCGAGCACCCCGAGGCCCTGGCGGTCGTGCTCTCCGACGGTCCCGGCGGCAGCAAGTGGATGGCCACCGGCCGTCCGGCGACGCGCTTCCGTGCCGTGCTCGGCGGCTTCGCCGAGCCGGTGACGACGAACGCCTTCGGCTGGGCCGAGTTCCCGGTCGCGGGCGGCTCGCTGTCGGTCTGGGTGGGCGAGACGCCGGAGCGCGATCCGGGCGAGGTGACGCTCGTGTGCCGCAACGGCCACACCCGTTGGGGCGAGAGCGTCTGGGCGGTCGGCGCGATTCCCGAGCTCGGGGAGTGGGATCCTGAGCGCGCCGTGCCGCTGTCGCCCGACGCCTATCCGACGTGGCAGGGTGCGATCGAGCTCGCCGAGCGCCGGCCGTTCGAGTGGAAGTGCATCAAGAAGACGAGCGGCGCGGTGGTCTGGCAGCCCGGGGCCAACAACCGCTACCCGGGCGGCGGCCCGACGGCAGGCGGCTCGTTCTGACGCACCACCTCGCTGTTGGCGGCCGAGCCGGCGACCGCCACGACCCGCATCTCCACCGGCGCGCTCGTCGACAGGAGCGCGGTGGTGCCGACCGCCGTCCACGCCGGGCGGTGCTCGCGGAAGAACTCGCGATGGACCGGCATGTAGCGGTCGAACTCGTCGCTGAAGGCGGCCGAGTCGGTCGGCGTGGTGTGGAAGGTGGTCAGCTCGACGACGTCCTCGAAGCTCGCCCCGGCGGCCTCGAGGAGCTCTCCGGCGCGCTGGTACATGCGCCGGATCTTCTCCTCGTAGCTGCCGTCGCCGCTGGCCGGGATGCCGGAGACGATCACCCAGTCGCCCACCCGGACGACCGGCGCGTAGCCGAACGCGTAGGCGCCCTCCCAGCCCTGTGGCACGTGAATGGTGCGCTGCTCGCCGGCGAGCGACGGGGTCGCGGCCGCGAGCAGCAGGGCAGCGGTCACGAGGGATGCTCTCATTCCTGTCATGTCGTTCCTTTCAGAGAGGCCGCTCAGTCCGCGACGCGCGGCAGGACGCCGCCGGGGCGGCCGTGGTGGGGCACGGCGTCGTTCACCTCGCGCGGGTCGACGAAGGCGCGCGCCGTGGCGCTGTAATAGAGACAGCCGATCTCGTCGGGGGGACGGGATGCGGCGAACGGCTCCACCGAGTCGAGCGCCTCGAGCCACGAGCTCTTCAGCGCCTGCAGGTCGATCGGCTCGGTGAGAGCGAGTCGCGCGAGATCCTCCGCGCGCACCCGGCCGCGCCTGCGGAGCAGCTCCAGAAGGGAGAGCGGGCTGAAGCCGGGGTCCTTGCCGCAGGCCGCCCAGCAGAGCGCGCCGAGCCCGAGCAGGGCGCGGTGGAACTGCAGCACGTCGAGCACGTCCCGCGGTTCGTCGCGGCCGGCGAGCGCGAGCACCTTGTTGATCGCCAGGTCGACGGGATGGAGTAGGTAACCCACCCGGTCGTCACGAACGGTCGGCATGAACCTCCACGAGGAGTCATGCGCCCACTCGACCTTGGTCGCGAGTTCGCCCTGGCGCACGATCGCGCGCACGTAGCCGGGCCGATTCAGCTCCAGGTCGATGGCGTAGCCGCCGGCTTCGAGCAGCGCGCGGTCGGCGGCGAACGCTTCGGCGACGCGCGCCTCCGAGTCGTGAAAGTAATCGAGATCACGGCTGAACCGCTTCGTGGTGGGCTCGATCAGGATCGCCGCTCCGCCCGCCAGATAGGAATCGAACGTGCGGTTCTCGGACAGCAGCCGAGCGAGGGCCGCCTGATAGTCGGTCAGCGGCACAGTCTGCTCGCGGCGGCCCAAGCTCGCCGCCCGCCGTTCTTGCGCAGCTGCTCGGCCACCCAGGCCACGTCCGACGACCGGACGACGAAGGTGGGATCGAACGACCAGAAGCACTCGGCGTGGAATCGCCGGTACATCCGTCGCGCCTCGCGGACGCGGACCATCGCCCGTGCGGTCTCGGGGTCGAGCGAGCGGCGGCTCTTGCGGCCGCCTCGGCGCCCGATGTGGGCGAG
>JBFGLX010000385.1:0-3121 GCA_041575955.1 Thermoanaerobaculia bacterium | reverse complement strand
GGCGTACTCGACGGTCGGCCGGTAGTAGAACATCAGCAGGATGCCGGTGATGGTCTCGACCAGGAACAGGAAGAACGCCGTTCCCCCCATGCACCAGGTGTAGCTCATCCGCAGCCCGGACTTCTTCACCTTGATCGGGTGCAGGTGAAGCACCACGTTGCCGAGCATCGCCAGCGCGCGCTTGCGATTGTCGGTCGGCAGGCCGACCCGGAAGATCGACTTCCAGATCTGTGACTTGACGATGCTCTTCTGAAGGTTCTTGAGCGCTTCCACGTCCCGTCCCTTGCCGGCGTTGTCTCTAGGCGATCAGGTAGGAGTCCGGGTCCTCCCACTGACCGCGCTCCCACAGGTACTTCTGCGCCTTGTCGACGACGATCTGGCCGTCGTCCGGGTCGATCGAGATCGCGGCGCGCTCGAGCGGACGCGGCGTGGGCCCCTCGAAATTGATGCCGTTGCGGTAGTAGCCGCTGCCGTGGCAGGGGCACTTGAACTTGTTCTGGGCTTCCAACCAGTTGGGCGGACAGCCGAGGTGCGTGCAGATCGCGATCAGCGCGTAGATCTGTCCCTGGTCGTAGACGATGAAGACCCCGTTGCTCTCGACGTAGCGCTCGTCGACCGCGTCGGGCGCGAAGTCGGTGGGCGGTCCGACCTTGAAGCTGGTCGGCGGCTCGTAGAGGACGTTGGGGAACATGAAGCGTCCCCAGGCGGTGAGGCAGCCACCGGCCGCGGCGGTGAATCCGACCCAGGCGACCGCGGCCCAGGAAAAGAAGCCGCGCCGGCTGACCTCGGCGCCGGCGCTGGCCCCCTTGGCGGACGCCGCCGGCGCCGCCGCGGCGGCCGGCTGAGCGGTCTTCGGCTCACTCGCCTGGGCAGCTTGCTCAGGCTGGGTCTCTTCTGGCGTGTCGGTCATACCGGCTGTCGATCGGCGACGACGCTGGGGTCGCTGGGGATCCCTGCCTCACCCTCTCTCAGCATGCTGCCGGATTCTTGTTCGAACCGTGGAGGATGTCAAGGCGCGCCCGGCCGCGCCCGCGGCGCCTTCGCGACCCCGCAGCCGGCACGAAAACTGCAGCCGGAACTCCAGCTAAGATCTGGCCTCGGTGCGGCGTTGGAGCCGCATCCCGATGCGAATCATCTGGCAACGGAGACGGGAGATGGAAATGGCGTGGGGATCCCAGCGCTCACCGCTGCTCGCCGCCGCGTTGGTGCTCGGCGCCGTCACCGCGGGGGGACTGCTCGCCGCCGAGCGGGCCCGGGCCCAGGAGCCTTCGGTGGTCAAGAGCGTGCGCCTGTTCGCGGCAGCCACGGGTCGGGCGAGCTGGTCGCCGAAGGGCGACCGGATCGCCTTCGATCGACGCGAGCCGAACGGCTACAGCCAGCTCTACGTCGCCGACGCCGACCTTTCGAGCGAGAAGTGCCTGACCTGCCTGATGTACGAGCTCAAGAAGCTCCACGTCGGCAACCCCAGCTGGCACCCGTCGGGCGAGTACCTGGCCGTCCAGGTGCACAAGCCGGTCAAGCCCGGTGGCGATCCGCTCCGCTTCATGGAGGTGCCGGGCGGCAATCTCGGCAGCGACCTCTACCTGATCCGGTCGGATGCCAAGGCCTTCTGGAACCTGACCCAGCTCGGCGAGCGCGGCGGCCGCGTGCTGTCGCCCCGCTTCTCCCACGAGGGCGACAAGCTCGTGTGGGCCGAGCGCGTCGCCAGCGGCGACGGCGTCTTCGGCAGGTGGGCGCTGCGGGTGGCCGAGCTGAAGATCAAGCGCGGCGTGCCCCGGCTGGGCAAGATCGAGACCTTCAAGCCCGGCGCCCAGCGGCTCTTCTACGACAGCCACGGCTTCACCACCGACGACCTCGGCCTGGTGCTCAGCGGCAACCTGGAGCCCGACCAGCCGGAGAGCGGCATGGACATCTACCTGCTCGACACCGGCTCCGGCACCGTCAAGCGGCTGACCGAGACCGGTGACCAGCTCGACCGGTTCGCCCTGCCGGCGCCCAACGGCAACTGGATCGCCTGGTCGAGTAGCCGCGACATCGGCTCGGGCAGCGTCAGCCTCGAACGCCGCCAGGTCACCGCCGTACGGCCATCCGACGTCTGGCTGATGAACGCCGAGGGGCTGAGCGTGCAGCGGCTGACCCGCTTCAACGACGTCCATTCGCCGGTCTACGCCGGCCCGACGGCGGTCGTGCCGACGAGCTGGAACCGGGCGGGCGATCGGCTGCTGGCGCTGGCGCTGCCGGTGGGCTCCAACGAGCCCGGCGACCTCTATCTCATCGAGCTCAATGAACCGATCGGCCGTTGAGCGCCGAACCGTCTGATGAAAGGACCCGCCATGCGTTTGCTTCCAGCCATCGGCCTGGCGCTCGCCGCCCTTCACGCCGGCGCACCCGCGCAGGAGCCGGAGGACGTCTTCAGCGAGGTCATCGACGTGCGCGTGGTGAACCTCGAGAGCGTGGTCACCGACGCGGCGGGCGAGCGGGTGCGCGGCCTGACCCGCGACGACTTCCGCCTGATCGTCGACGGCCGCGAGGTGCCGATCGATTACTTCTCGGAGGTGCGCGACGGCGTCGTGCTGCCCGAGAAGCCGCGCGCCGAGGCGGCCGGCGGGATCGCCGATCCGGCCGACCCGGAGGCGC
This sequence comes from Thermoanaerobaculia bacterium, assembly GCA_041575955.1. Taxonomy (GTDB): domain Bacteria; phylum Acidobacteriota; class Thermoanaerobaculia; order Multivoradales; family JAHEKO01; genus JAHEKO01. The sequence continues at coordinate 484 of JBFGLX010000385.1, read as the reverse complement.
TCGAGCGCCGGTCGACCAATTTCCTGGTCTTCATCGACGACGTCTTCTCCATCGGCGCCCAGCGCGATCTGGTGCTCGAGAATCTGGGCGAGCAGCTGGCCCTGATCCACCCCGAGGACCAGGTGGCGGTGATGAGCTTCGACGGCAGCGACGTCGAGCGCCTCTCGGGGTGGACCTCGTCCGCCGCCGAGATCGGCGACGCGCTGGCCAGGGCAGCGCGCCGCAAGGCGAAAGGCGCGTTCCGACGCACCGAGCGCGCCATCTACAACCCGGCCTATTCGCAGCAGGAGAGCTACATCCGGCTGGTCGAAGAACAGCTCGAGAACCTGACCGTCGCGGCCTCGATCGCCATGCGGTCAGCGGCGCCGGCCACCGGCCGCAAGGTGCTGCTCCTGCTCTCGGGCGGCTGGCCGTACGAGCTCAACATCTACGATGACCCGACCCTGCGCAACACGTTCCGCAACAGCGACAGCCTGAACCAGCG
>JBFGLX010000384.1:0-3126 GCA_041575955.1 Thermoanaerobaculia bacterium | reverse complement strand
GCCCTTGCGGATCTTGCGGATGGTCGCCGAGACCTGGGAGTGGGTGGTGCCGTAGCGCTCGTCGATCGCGCGGATCTTGCGCCGGTACTTGTCGATCCGCCGCCGGTGGAGGGCCTGGAGCTCCTTGTTCGACTCCCGGTCGAGAGCCAGCTTGGCGCGCCGGATGTCCTGCTCGAGCATCGAGTACTGGCGGTCGAGATCCTTGAGGAAATCCACCAGCCGCTTGCGGGTGTGGAGCGAGAAGTCGATCGAGCGGATGTCCTTGGCGATCTTGGCGACCACGCGGTCGATGTCGCGCTCGATCTCCATGAACCGGTCGCCGCCCTTCTTGTAGCGCTTCTGGCGCTTGCGCAGCGACTGGATCTTGGCGTCGTGCTTGCCGATCTGGGTGAAAACCCGGAGGTTCGTCTTGATCCGATCGGCGGCCTTGGCGTCGAGCTGATCGTCGACCTCGTCGGCCGCGAGATCACCCATCTCCTGATGGTCCTTCTGCAGTGCCTCGTTGAGACGCAGCAGCTCCTTGAGGACCACCGGGTTCTCGCACAGCGCCTCGTAGATGACCCACTCGCCCTTCTCGATGCGCTGGGCGATCTCGACCTCGCCCTCCCGATCGAGCAGCGGAACGGTGCCCATCTCGCGCAGGTACATGCGGACGGGATCGTTGGTCTTCTCCTGCTCCTGGAGCCGGAAGTCGGGGCCGTCGCCGCCTTCGGTCTTCTCGAAATCGCCGACGACCGATTCGACCGCTTCACGATTTTGATGGCGCTCGGGGCGATCGATGACCTCGATCCCGAGGTCGCCGAACCGAACGTAGATCTCGTCCAGCTCGTCGGGCACCGCCACGACGTCCTCGGGCAGCATCTCGTAGATCTCGTCGTAGAGCAGGTAGCCCTTGCCCCGGCCCAACTCGATGAGCTGCTTGACCGACGGATACTTGTCTTCTACCGCAACTATGCTGGAAACTGTCAACAGGTCCTCTCTCCTACGCCGGATCCCCGAATTTCGATCGGCCAGCCACGAGGGCGATCTAGGCTTGGCCTCCCGACCCGGGATCGCGGCCGTGCAGATCACGGCTCAATGCGTCCTTGTCTTGCAGGAGCCTCTCGAGACGTTGGGAGTCTCCGAGGCTTTGAGCTCGGCTTATTTCTGTCGACAACTCCCGCAAACGCTGCTGCTGCCACCGGCGCTTCAGCCTTGCCAGTGAGCCCTGAAGTTCACCCTTCGCCGGCGCAACAGGCTCTTGTAACAAAAGTCGGGCCAGCTGGTCAACTGCCTTCCCCTGGGAACCCACCTTGGCCAGCACCGTCTTGACCTCGGGCCGGTTTTCACCGGCATCAGAATATAGAGCACGAAAAGTGCCGAAAATATTCCTGAGATCGGCATCCAGAAAGGCCTCTTCAGGGGGGAGTTCGGCCAGTGGCGGCAGCCGCACGTTGCTGGCCAAAAGCAGCTGCAGGACCCGCTCCTCCAGCGATCGGACGAGCTTCCGGGGCGCCGCGGACGGCTCGGGGTCGCCGCCGCGCCGGTCGCCGCCGACCCGCCGCCAGAGCAGGTCCACGGGCACGCCGACCCGATCGGCGGCGACCCTGGCGTAGCTGTAGCGCAGGATGCCGTCGGGGATCGGCTTCAGCAGTGCGGCCACCTCCCGGGCCGCCCGCGCCTGCTGGCTCGGCTCGGTGCGCACCCGATCCGGCACCAGGCGACGGATCTCGAGCATGACGGCGTCCTCGGCGCCGTCGACCAGATCGAGCAGCGCCCGATCGCCCTCCTTGCGGCGCAGCGAGTCGGGATCCTCGCCCGCCGGGATGAGCGGCCGGCGAACGGTGAGGCCCTCGCTCAGCAGCGTCGGCAGCGCCCGCCGGAACGCCTGCTCGCCGGCGGCGTCGCCGTCGTAGCCGACCACGACGTCGTCGGCGAACCGCTTGAGCAGCCGTGCCTGCTCCGGGGTGAGCGCGGTCCCCATGCTGGCCACGCCGGTCTCGATGCCGGCCGCCACCGACCCCAGGACGTCGAAGTACCCCTCGACCAGCAGCGCCCGGCCCTGGTCGCGAATCGCGCGCTTGGCGACGTCCAGCCCGTACAGGAGATAGCCCTTCTGAAAGCGCGAGGTCTCCGCGGTGTTGATGTACTTGGCCTGGTCGTCGCCCAGCGTTCGGCCGCCGAACCCAACCAGCCGGCCGGCGGCGTTCCGGATCGGGAACATCAGCCGGTTTCGGAAGCGGTCGAAGGGCTCGTCCGGCCGCTTCTCCGAGCGCGAGGCGAGACCGGCCGCTTCGAGCTCGGCCATCGGAAAGCGGGGGCCGAGGGCACCCACCAGGTTGCGCCAGCCGTCGGGCGCGAAGCCGACCCCGAAGCGCTCGATGAGCTCGGCGGGGATCTTGCGCCGCTCGAGATAGTCGAGCAGCCGGGGCGACTCGCGCAGCCGCGCCTGGAAGAAGCCGGCCGCCGCCTCCAGGACCCGCTCCAGGTCGGGCTCGCGCGGGCCCCGGCGCGGCTCGCTCGCCTTGGGCAGCGGGATGCCGTAGCGGCGGGCCAGGGCCTCGATCGCGGCCGGGAAGTCGTCGCCCGAGAGGCTCTGGTGCAGGCGGATGGCGTCGCCCCCCTGGCCGCAGCCGAAGCAGTAGAAGAGCCCCTGGTCGGGATCGACGCTGAACGACGGCGTCTTCTCCTTGTGCAGCGGGCACAGGCCCTTGTGCCGCCTGCCCGCCTTGGTCAGCCGGGTGTACTCGGAGGCGATGTCGACGATGTCCACCGCATCCCTGACCGCCTGCACGAGCTGCGGCGTGAGCTGGATGTTGCGGAGGGTCATGGCGACCGACGCAGTCTACTCGCGGAGCGCGACGACGGTGGCGCCATCGCCCCCTTCATCCTCCCGCCCGGGCCGGTGGCCGGCCACGGCAGGATGTCCCCGCAGGTGCTCGCGCACCGCCTTGCGCAGACGGCCGCTGCCGTGGCCGTGGACGATCCGCACGTCGCCGTCGGCGGTGAGCAGAGCGCGATCCAGGTAGGCATCGAGCAGGCCGAGCGCCTCTTCGACCCGTTGGCCGATCAGGTTGAGCTCGCGGGGCGCCGGTGGCGAAGCCGGCGCCACCGGCCGCTCGCGGCGCCGGCCCGCGGCGGGCGGCT
>JBFGLX010000383.1:0-3127 GCA_041575955.1 Thermoanaerobaculia bacterium | reverse complement strand
CGCGAGTCGTCGAGCCGCGGGTAGGAGTAGATGCCGCGGGCGACCGACCGGGTGCCCTCCTCGAGGCGCCGGAGCGGCTCGCGGATCGACCAGAAGGTGATCAGCAGGATCGGCACGGCGCAGGCGAGGGTCACGACGACGACGATCCACGACGCGGTGCGCGCCCGGGCGCTGACCGCGAGCGCCGCGCGCGCCTTGCTCTCGAACGTCTCGCGGGTGGCCTCGGTGACGCGCCCGAGCTGCGCCCGGATGCCCTCGATCTCGTTGCGCACGGCGACGCCCAGGAGCGCCTCGTCCTCGGGCCCGAGCCCTGACCCGAGCTCTGGCTCGAGCCCTGGTCCGAGCCCTGGTCCGAGCCCTGGTCCGAGCTCCGGGCCGAGCGCGCCGTCGGCCCGCGACTCGACTACGAACTCCGACCAGAGGAAGCCCTCCCAGAGCCGGCGCAGCTCGTCGGTCTCGCGGCGCAGGCGATCGGAGAGGTCGAGCGCACCCAGGGCCTCGAGCTGGGTCTCGAACGACGCCCGGAGCTCGGCCACCTTGCGGGCGTAGAGCGGGTCGCGGGTCACCAGGTACTTGAGCGCCGCCGACTCGAACTGGGGCATCAGGCGCTGCTGCTCGAGCGCTCGGGTGGTGGCCAGAAGCTCGATCTCGGCGAGCTCACGCTGGGTCTCGGCCAGGCGCCGCACCTGGGTGATGTTGTAGCCGAGCACGGCGATCAGGATGACCGTCAGGAGGCCGGTGCTCAGGGCGACCTTGCTGCTGACTCTCATGGCGGCGCTTCCGGCATCGCGGGCGACTCCGATTGTAGCGGTCGGCTAGCCTGGCCAGACCGTCACGACTCTTCGTAGGAGCGGAGCTTGTAGCGGATCGTCTTGACGTCGATGCCGAGCGCGCGCGCGGCGCGCGACTTGTTGTTGTCCATCTGCTTGAGCGTCTCGAGGATCAGCAGCTTCTCGGCATCGGCGACCGTCGAGCCGGCGGGCACGACCACCGCCCCGGCCGCCTCGTTTCGGCGATCGCGGATGAAGGGCGGCAGGTGGACGACCTCGACCCAGCCGCGCCGGGCGAGGATCACCGCCCGCTCGAGGACGTTGCGCAGCTCGCGCACGTTGCCGGGCCAGCGGTACGAGGAGAGGGCGGCCGCCGCCTCGTCGCCGACGCCCTCGACCTCGGCGCCGTGCTTGGCATTGAACTGGCGGATGAAGTGCTGGCTCAGGAGCGGCAGGTCGTCCGCGCGCTCGCGCAGCGGCGGCATCTCGACGGTGAACACACTCAAGCGATAGAAGACGTCCTCGCGCAGCTTGCCCTGCTCGACCGCCTCGTCCGGACGGCGGTTGGTGGCCGCCACCACGCGCACGTCGACCTCGACGTCCCTGGCGCTGCCGATGCGCCGCACCTTGCCGTCTTCGAGCACTCGCAGGAGCTTGGCCTGCACCGCCGGCGGCATCTCGCTGATCTCGTCGAGAAACAGGGTGCCGCGATCGGCCTGCTCGAAGTAGCCGGGACGGCTGCGCAGCGCGCCGGTGAAGGCGCCCTTCTCGTGGCCGAAGAGCTCGCTCTCGGTCAGGGTCTCGGGGATGGCGGCGGTGTTGACCGCCACGAACGGCTGCTTGGCGCGCGCGCTGAGGGCGTGCAGGGTCTGCGCGGCGAGCTCCTTGCCGGTGCCGCTCTCGCCGGTGAGGATCGCCGACGCCTCGCTCTCGCCGAGCATCCGGAGCAGCCGGTAGACCTCGCGCATCGGCTTCGCGCGCCCGATCAGCGCGCCCAGCCCGGCGCCGTCCTCGAGCGCCGACTCGAGCCGCTTGCGCTCCCGGCGCTGCGCGATGTCGGTGCACGCGGTCTCGAGCACCGCCTCGAGCTTGTCGTAGTCGAGCGGCTTGGTGAGGAAATCGAGCGCGCCGCGCTTCAACGCCTCGACCGCCGAATCGACCGTGCCATGGGCGGTGATCAGCACCACCGGCCGCTGCGGATCGCCCTCCTTGAGGATCTCGAGCAGCTCGAGGCCGCTCATTCCCGGCATCATCACGTCGGAGACGACGATGTCGGGGCCGAGCCGTCCGGTGAGCTCCTGGGCCTCTTCCCCGGAGGCCGCCAGGTGCACGCCGAAGCCCATCTTGGCGAGGCGCATCTCCAGCACCTCGCGCATCACCGGTTCGTCGTCGACCACCAGGACTTCGAGCTTGTCGCCCACCGGGCGTTCCTCCGAGTCGCGGTTTGGCCCCGGCTCGCGCGAGGGCGCGGGCCCTCTCCGGCGCGGCACGGGAGGCTATCTTACTAGGAAAAAATTCCCCATTCTCGAAAGATCCGGAGTTTTCCGGCCCGCGCTTCAGGAGCCGAAGTCCTTTGTATCAAGGGGCTTATCCTCCGTCCGTAATGTTGGTATCGACTTTGCTCTACAAGGTGGGCTCATGGAGCGCGACTCGACCGGGAGGGAATCGAGGGATGGCATGGAGCAAAGGGCCGGATCCACAACAAGGGGCAACACCGGCTGGAGAGGGACCGGGTCGAAGCGTGGCGGGTGAGCGAGTGGCCAGGCTCGGTCCCTCTCTGGTCGTCAAGGGGACCCTGGCGGGCGACGAGGACCTGTTGGTCGAGGGGCGGTTGGACGGCGAGATCTCGCTGCGCCAGAACCGGGTGACCGTCGGCGAGACCGGCCGCCTCAAGGCGGACGTCTACTGCAAGAGCATCTGCGTCGAAGGGGAGGTCGACGGCAACCTCTTCGGCGACGACGAAGTGGTCATCCGGCGCAGCGGCAACGTGCGCGGCAACGTCACCGCGCCGCGGGTGACGCTCGAGAACGGGGCAAAGTTCAAGGGCAGCATCGACATGCAGCCCGGCTCCGAGAAGCGCGGCGCCCCGCCGCGTCCCGAGGCCCGCCCGGACGCCCGCAAGGACGCCGCCGCGGCCGCCTCGGGCCGCGAGAGCCTCGAGACCGCGGCCACGAAGCGGCGCGCCGGGGGCGCGAGCTGAGGGTGCGCGCGCCGGCAGCGATGGATTGGAAGCGATCCGATGAACGAGCTGGAAGGAAAGACATGCGAAAGAGACATTTCGAGCTGCTGCTGATCGTGGTGACGGTGGGCGTCATCGCGAGCGGCTGCGCCACCAAGAAGTACGTGCGCGGACAGGT